>JBNLDB010000009.1:0-15920 GCA_050304115.1 Sulfurovum sp.
CTGTATGAACTGCTCATCGCCGTCATGCTCTCTGCGCAGTGTACAGATAAACGTGTGAATATCATCACACCTGCTCTTTTTGAAGCATATCCAGACCCGGTATCTCTTGCCAATGCCGACTTGGATGAAGTCAAATCATACATTAATACCTGTTCTTTTTTCAACAACAAAGCCAAAAACCTCATCAAGATGGCACAGAGTGTCGTAGAGAACTATGGCAATGAAGTCCCACTCGAACGTGATGAACTGGTCAAACTTGCAGGGGTGGGTCAAAAAACAGCCAATGTCGTTATGATAGAGTATACCGGTGCCAATCTTATGGCGGTAGATACCCATGTATTCAGGGTTGCACACCGTTTAGGACTCTCTGATGCAAAAACTGCTGTAAAGTGTGAAGAAGAATTGAGCAAAAAGTTCAAAACAGATCTACACTTGCTTCATCAGGCCATGGTGCTCTTTGGACGCTACAAATGTAAAGCGGTCAAACCCGAGTGTGAAGGATGCTTTATGGAAGCCCATTGCAAAACAAAACAGACCTTTAAAGTGTAAGGGCCGTCTTAGACTCAACCTCTTTTCTATTCTTCTCTCACTGATCTTATGATCTGTTTCACTACTTCAAACGTACGCTCAACGGATTCCAGATCCACCATCTCCCTGGTAGAGTGTGGATACCGTATGGTCGGACCGATGGAAGCGAACTTCATATCAGGATATTTCTCTGCAATGACACCGCATTCAAGTCCTGCATGTATCGCCATCATCTTTGTTTTACCAAACACCGACTGCATCTCTTGACTGACAAGATTCGTAAAATCACTGACATCTGGTTTCCATGCAGGATATTTATCTTCAAGTTTCACTGTAAACCCGTAATCGTTAAAGAACGCCAATGTTTCTTGTGAAATATCTTCCAGTTTCACTGCATCCATGGCACGTGCACTGGTTTCTACAAGAAGTCCCCCTTGCTCATCCGCAGTGATAATCGCCAAGTTGATACTGACATCAGGAATGCCCAGTGCCTCATTATGTGCATGGACGCCGTGTTTAAATTGATGTATCATCTCTATAGTTTTAGCACCTTCACGCAACACTTTTGGTCTCTCGCTCAGTTCACGTACTTTGACCAACTCTGTGTCTTCCAACTTCGATTCACTGCGTACAATGGCCACTGCATTGGCTGGGATAGAGTTTCGGCGTTCTCCTGCATAGATACTGGCCAACTGTGTGATCTGGTATTCATGTAAATATTCACCCAATACTTTGATCGCAGAAGGAATGCCCTTATCGATATCTACACCTGAGTGTCCACCCACCAATCCTTTGACCGCCACTTCATAACACGTGCCACTTCCATCCACGTAACTGTCCTGCTTTGAAGCTGTGATATCGACACCGCCTGCACACCCTATATAGACCTCTGCTTCATCTTCGCTGTCCAGGTTCAACATATAGGGGCTCTGAAGATCAAAGGCAACTTGATTTGCCCCTATGAGCCCTACCTCTTCGTCTGCAGTGAACAGGAACTCCAACTCTTGGCCTTCATCCATAAGCTGCATCATCATCGCTATTGCCATACCGTTATCTGCACCCAATGAAGCGTCTTTGGCTTTCATCCAGCCATCTTCGATATAGGTTTCCAAAACAGGAGCCTTGCCCATACAGACCATGTCATAATGTGCCTGAAGACAGAGTACCGGTCTGCCTTTTGAGATAAAAATATTTTTAATATCATCTACTTCAACGTCATACCCTCTCTCTTTAGCAAACGTAACTAAAAATTCCAATAACCTGTCTGCTATTTTACTGCAGTGCGGGATCTGTGTGAGGGTTTGAAAGTGCTCGATAATGGATGACATATATACTCTTTTTTGCAAATTATAGTACAATCATATAAAAAAACAGGGAGTACGCATGGAACACTTCTTTACCTGTCCCTACTGCTGGGAACGTATCTCCATGATATTGGACACTTCCGAGGATGAAAGTGAGTATATAGAAGACTGTGAAGTGTGCTGTCGTCCTATAGAAATTCATTTCAGGTTTTCCGGAGAAGCGTTAGTAAGTTTTGAGGCCAGAAGAATGGAAGGGATCTAACCTTCATCTTTCAGCTTTTCAAAGCGAGGGATGAAGAGACCATTTACCTCAACTTGTTCTACAAACATTTCATACGGACGCACCCACATCCCTTGATCCCCATATAAAGCCTTATAGACCACCATCCGCTCTTCAGTCTCTGAGTGCCGTGCTGTCATGAAAACTTCATACAAGTTGCCTTTGTAGTGTTTGTAGATACCTTTTTTTAATTCCATACTAATTTTTTAATCCTCTAATCTATCCAAGTATTTCCATACCTGTGTATTTTTTAATAGGATTTTATCATAAAAGATCTATTCAGTCTCTCAAAAAGTATTTTGAAGTACAATATTCAAACATCAAAATAAGGAACTTTTATGCCACAAAATATTTTTAATTCTCCGTTGCCTGATGAAAAAGGTTATTTCGGAGAGTATGGTGGTGCTTTTATCCCACCTGAACTTCAAAATATTATGGATGAGATCACTGCATCGTATGAAGAGGTTCGTCAAGATCCAGAATTTATTGAAGAACTTACCTCTCTTTATCAACATTTTGTTGGTCGGCCAAGTCCCATCTTTCATGCAAAACATCTCTCAGAAAAATACGGTGCCGATATCTACCTCAAAAGAGAAGATCTTAACCATACAGGTGCCCACAAGATAAATCACTGTTTGGGAGAAGCACTCCTAGCCAAAAAAATGGGGAAGAAAAAACTCATTGCAGAAACAGGTGCAGGACAACATGGTGTGGCCCTTGCAACTGCTGCAGCATTAGTCGGTTTGGAGTGTGACATTTATATGGGTGAAGTGGATATGGCTAAAGAGCGTCCTAATGTAGTGCGTATGCATATACTTGGTGCCAATGTCATTCCTGCAACACATGGTCGCCGAACGCTTAAAGAAGCTGTTGATACCGCTTTTGAAAACTATTTGAAAGATCCTGTAACACAATTTTATGCCATCGGTTCAGTTGTAGGACCACATCCTTTTCCTGGAATGGTAAGAGATTTTCAATCCATCGTAGGGGTAGAGGCAAAAGAACAATTTGCACAAATGACAGGTAAACTACCTGACAACCTGGTGGCATCTGTAGGTGGTGGTTCAAATGCATTGGGACTCTTTACTGCATTTATGGATGATAAAGACGTAGCCATGTATGGTGTAGAACCGGCAGGAAGAGACCTTGACACTCCAGGAGAACATGCAGCCACTATGACCAAAGGAGAACCGGGTATCATGCATGGTTTCAAATCCTATATGCTTCAAGATGAGCAAGGTGAACCTGGGGATGTCTACTCTGTAGCAAGTGGACTTGATTATCCGTCTGTGGGGCCTCAACATGCTTACCTGAAAGATATAGGCCGTGTGAACTATGTTTCTATCAATGATAAAGAAGCCATAGACGCATTTTTTGAACTCTCCAGAGAAGAAGGTATCATCCCTGCAATTGAATCTGCACATGCTGTGGCTTATGCAATCAAATTGGCACAGGAACCAAACATCGGTACCATCCTTGTAAACCTCTCGGGTCGAGGAGATAAAGATATTGATTTTGTCGTTGAGAATTATGGAAAAGAGTATGGTATAGGCGGACAATAAGAGATTTTTTCCGTTAAAACCTGTATAGTATCAAATTAAGGAGCGATATATGAAACAGTGGCGTTTAGATTTTAGAGTGTGGCACTGGGTACATGCAACGGTCATTTTAGGCCTGCTTGGAACAGTATTTTTACGTAAAACCTTTTTAAGTTGGAGAACGAACTCTGAGCTACTTACACAAAAACTTTCAGAGATCAATATTGAAGTCACAGCTGATCAAGCCAAAACACTTGCCACCGCTATCCGTGCACCTATGTGGGAATGGCACATCCTCTTAGGGTATGCATTTGCAGTTTTACTCCTGTGGAGACTCTTGCTCTTTTTTACCCAAAGTGGCAAAAGCAACTATCAAAACTTCAAAGAAAAGACGATCCATAAAAAAATGGTCACCATCAGTTATATCGCTTTCTATGCTGTACTGCTTTTTATGGCCGTTACGGGATTGACCATTCACTTTTATGAAGCACTCTCTCTTACAAAAGCTACGGCCCATGACATCAAAGAACTGCATGAACTTGTTTACAATGCCGTATTGATCTTTGTTCCGTTACATATCATCGGGGTTATTGTTGCAGAGAGCAGAGATGAGCAAGGGATCATTTCAGATATGATCCACGGGGGAAGTAAAGCTTGACCTGTTTTTCCCAGATCATGGGAACAAGTGAAAGTGCTGAAACCTATAACGAATAATAGGTCGCACTTTTATGGTGTACCACCAATGCGGTCGTACTCTGTTCCGGAACGATCTGGAATGTCTCAGAGAGTTCGATACCGAACTCTTCAGGTTTTAACATATCAAACAACTCTCTACTCTGCTCAAGGTCAGGACATGCCGGATAACCAAAAGAGTATCTCGCACCCTGGTAACGGTTCATACGTACATCACGCAACGTGTTACCTTCATCTTCCGCAGTGATATTGAGATCCAAACGTATCTGTTTATGTACGACTTCAGCCAGTGCCTCAGCCAGTTCAACTGAGAGACCATGGACCATGTTATACTCCAAATATTTGCCTGCATCGTAAAGCTCTTTCTCATAGGCACTGAATTTCGCACCAGCGCTGACACAGGTCAATGCAATGACATCGTGTCTGTCATGTCTGAAAAAGTCAGAAAGTGCCCGGTGAGGTTTTCTGCCTTGTCTAGGAAAGGAGAATTTCGTGACTGCCCTGCCGATAACCTTGTTTAAAGGTTCACGGTTGGCATTGGCATCGACATTCCACCCTTCACTCTCATCAAACAGGAACAATTCCTGATCATCGCTCCTACAAGGATAATATCCATAGATGATCGTTGGTTCAAAAAGATCTTTTTCAATAAACTCTTTTTTTAAGCGTTCAAAAGCAGGATAGACCGTCTCATCCATGAGCTTTTGATACGCCTCTTTATCCATGCCTTTACTCTTATAGCCCCAGTGCATCTTGAAGACAGAACGTGTATTGATCCACTCGTAGATCATAGAGAGATCCAAGTCTTCTTTTTGTAGTACTCTTCTTCCCCAGAATGGCGGTGTGGGTATTTCCACTTTCTCAGGCATCTCTATCTTTTCAAATGGTGGTATCACCACCTCTTTTACCTCTTTCTCTACACGTTCTACCATATCTCCGGCCAGACGTGTATCCAGTCCTACACTTGGGTCTTCATTGAACTTCTCTATACGGCCCATGGCGATCACACCGTCAAATGCATCACGACAGTAGAATATGGGACCCTTATAGATAGGTCTACAGAAATCATCTACAAAAGAGCGTGTCAGTGCTGCCCCACCCAAGAGTACCGGAATCTCCATACCCATCTCGGCCATCGTTTCAAGATTCTCTTTCATGACCGCTGTGGACTTCACCAGAAGACCGCTCATTCCTATGGCTTGTATCGATTGTTTTTCTATCACATCAAGGTACTCTTGAAGTTCCGTTTTGATTCCTACATTGACCACTTTAAATCCGTTATTCGAAAGGATAATGTCTACAAGGTTTTTACCCACATCATGGACATCACCTTTGACTGTACCGATCACCAGTGTGGTATCCGTCTCTTTTTCCTGTTTGGTCAGGTGGGGATTGAGGTAGTCTACTGTAGCTTTCATTGTTTCAGCCGACTGAAGTACAAAAGGAAGCTGCATCTGCCCTGAACCAAAGAGTTCACCCACCACTTTCATCGCGTCAATAAGAATTTCGTTCACTATCATATCGGGGTGTATCTCATGACGTGCCTCTTCCACAAGTGGAAGCATGCGTTCTTTGTCACCATCCATCAGAAGCTTTTTGATCTTCTCTTCATGACTCATCGCCTCATAGGCTTCATCAGCACCTTCATCTTCTACCACTGCATCTGCAAAATGATCGATGAATTTAAAAAGTGATTTATCATCTGGTGTAAAAAGCAGCTCTTCACACACCGCAATGTCTTCTGCTGTCGTTTTAGCCAGTGGAATGATATGCTTCACATTGATGATCACGGATGTCATACCTGCTTGTACACAGTGATGTAAGAAGACCGAGTTCAGGTAGAATCTCGCATGTTTTTCCAGTCCGAATGAGATATTTGAGAGTCCAAGAGTAGAACCTACCTCAGGATAGATCTCATGTATCTCTTTGATGGCTTCATAGGCATTCTTCCCGGCAAATCTGTCTTCTTCTTCACCTGTACCCACAGTAAAGGCCAGCATATCGAACATGATATTCTGCGGTTCCAATCCATGTGTGTTCACGGCAAGATCATACATACGTTTAGCCACGGCTACTTTCTTCTCTTTGGTTCTTGCCATTCCCTCTTCGTCGATCACAAGACAGACAAGCACCGCCCCATACTTTTTGGCCAACTTACAGTAAGTTGCAAAATTCTCTTCCCCATCCTCCAGGTTCGTTGAATTGATGATAGGCTTTCCACCGATACACTTAAGCCCTTCCTCTATGGTATTGGGACGTGTGGCATCCGGCATTAGAGGAAGCGGAATCTTCTGGTTATAAAGCTCCATGACCGCTCTCATATCTTTTGCCCCGTCTCGCCCTGCAAACTCCACGTTGACATCAAGCATATGCGCCCCATCACGTACCTGTGCCTGACCTACGGTCAGCGTACCTTCATAGTCACTGGCCAAGATAAGCTCTCTAAATGCCTTTGAACCCGTCGCATTGGAACGCTCCCCTATGAGCAGTGGTGCCGGTTCCTGAAAAAGCTCAACAGTGTTAAATAGAGATGCCACACTTGGTTTGATACTCCCTGTTGGTTTTTTAGGAATTATCATTTCCGCTTCTTTTTTGAGTGCCTGGATATGCTGAGGTGTAGTACCGCAGCATCCACCTAAAAAGCTTACGCCATCATACCCTGTAAACTCCAACTGCTTTTCAGTAAATTCATCCGGTCCCATTGGGTAGTAGGTATATCCTCCACGGTTTTGAGGCAGTCCGGCATTGGCATGGATAGAGATAGGTCTGCCCCAGAGTTCAGAGAGTGTCTTGAGGTGTTTTTTCACCTGATCTGGTCCTGTTCCGCAGTTAAACCCTAAAGAGAGAATATCAAACGGCTCCAAGATCGTCACGATCGTCTCGGCATTGGTACCGATAAGCATTGTACCGCTGAGCTCAATGGTCACGGAAACCATGATCGGCAGCTTGGTACCGCGCTCCTCATTCGCATCTTGACAGGCATGCAGTGCCGCCTTTATCTGTAGAGGATCTTGACAGGTCTCTAAAAGAAAAACATCACATCCGCCATCTATCAGCCCAAGTGCGACAAGTCTGTACCCGGCATACATTTCATCATAGTGAATATGCCCCAGAGAAGGAAGCTTTGTCCCCGGTCCGATAGAACCTAAAACAAATTTCGGTGACGCCTCGGTACCATGTTCATTACAGATCTCTTTAACTAGCTGGGCACCTTTTTTAGAGAGTTCATAGGCACGTTCGCCCATATCATACTCATCCAGGACCCACGGCATCGTACCGAATGTGTTTGTCTTCAGCAGATCAGCCCCTGCCATTGCATAGCGTTTATGGATACGTCCTATGAGTTCCGGTGCTGTATCATTCAATAACTCATTACACCCCTCTTGGGCTATGCCTTTATCATCTATCCATGCTTCAGCCGGAACTTTAAGATCTTGTATCTGTGTACCCATTGCACCATCGATGACGAGTATACGCTCTTGTAAAAGTGATTTGATTGTTTCTGTAATAGACAAAAAACGCCCCTTTATCATAATTCTGTAATTGTAGCAAAGTATGAAGAAAATATGATTAAATCTTAGTCATAAAGTAGTGTATCATGTCCATATAAGCTATTGCTAGATACTATATAATTTATAATATTTAAGGCTAAACTCACTGTGAAGTGAGGACAGAAAGTGATGGGTCTCACTGTAGATCGCCAAACTGCCAAATGTATTTGATCTACATTTGTACTTCAATTTGTCCTATAACACTTTTAAACGCAACCTATCTATTGTCCATGGAGAGAAAATGGGAAAAACAATTAAAAACATTATTACCGGTAAAGAGATCACTAAAGCCAGATCCTGTAGATATAGAAGTGCCATTTGATGGTGGTGTGATGATCACAGAGACAGACCCGGCAGGTATCATCACCTATGCCAATCGTAAATTTCGTGAACTTACCGGTTATACGAAAGAAGAACTCATCGGATCACCACACAGTATCAACAGACATCCGGATATGCCAAAAGCCGCGTTCAAAGAGTTATGGGAGACGATAAAAGGTGGAAACTACTGGGAAGGTTTTGTCAAGAATATGACAAGTGAGGGTAAATATTACAATGTTGTTGTATGGATCAAACCCAAATTGGATGATGATGGCAACATCATCGGATATATTGCAGGAAGAAAGATCCCAGATAAAGACCTCATGCAAAGAGCTTTCGATAAATATAAGGTCATGAAAAATGATGAAGCGTAGTTAATGGGACAACCCATTAACCAAAAAATATATCAAAGACTATAAAGCCTTTTTTGCTTCTTGCAATGCTTCGATCACTGCATCGATGTTTGCTTTGGGAATATGCACTTTCCAATCCGGCTCTTCGGCACCTGCTTGCAGTGAAATACCGATACTTGCTACACTTTCACTCTTTGGGCCATAGGGTTCTTCCACTGTCGTAATAGTGATCTTCCCGTCTTTTGTACCGCTTAAACCCATTTCATCTATTTTTGTGACTGTTCCGCTCATATCTTCTCCTTTAAATTTTTAATATCAATGATTATATTACAATGACTTAACTATTTTTTACCTTTGAGCAAACCCATCATTTTGGCCTGAAGACGTAACCACATTTTGTGATCAATCGCAGGGAAACCTGCATAGGTCTTACCTCCTTCAAGAGACTTGGTCACTCCACCTTTTCCTGCGATCGTTGCGAAAGCACCCACTTCCAAATGTCCAGCTGTGGCACTTTGCCCGCCCATGACCACATTTCTGCCTAAAGTTGTGGAACCTGCAAGACCCACTTGCGCAGCACAAAGGCTATGTTCACCGACATCACAGTTATGTGCGATCTGTATCAGGTTATCCAGTTTGGTACCTTTGCGTATATAGGTGGTACCAAATACAGCTCTGTCTATGGCACAGTTTGCCCCGATCTCTACATTATCTTCTACAACCACATTACCATTCTGATAGATCTTCACATGTTCACCAAGCTTTGTATGTGCAAAGCCGTATCCGTCACAACCGATCACTGTACCACTGTGAATGATACATTCCGAACCGATCTTTGTATGATGATACAAGGTCACATTTGGATGAAGAAGTGTTCCTGAGCCTATAGTCACATTATCACCCACATAACAGCCTGCCAAGAGTGTGACATTGTCGCCAAGTTTGACATTTTTACCAAAAGAGACGCTCTTATCTATATCACATCCCTCACCCACAGTAGGCTCTGATGTCTCAGTCCCAAGTTTATGTGCGAAGAACTTAGAGGCCAGTGCCAATTTAAGATACGCTTCATCAGTAATAAGTGCAATCGTTCCAGAAGGCAGCATCCCTGCATGCTTTTCATCGATCAGTACCGCAGCGGCTTTGGTATCCGCCAATTGTGAAGCATATTTACTATCCGTAAAAAAACTGAGTTGTGTGGAAGTGGCTTCACTTAATGTATGTATCCCTTCTATAGTGATATCTTCACCTTGAAAGTCTACACCGATATCTTCTGTGATTTGAGAGAGTGGGTAAGTCATAAAGTGATCCTTGTAACTTAAAGTAGATGTCACTCTCCTTGCAGGAGAGTGATAAAGGTGGAATAATTTTTATCTTTCTATAGCCACTACACCGCCACGTACAATCTCAAAAGGATTGTAGCGCTGTGCTGCTTCTATGAAATGCTGAATACGTATAGGTTCGTCCGCAACCATGGCAATGATCATCTCTTTACCCACATTGGCGATACCGCCGTTATAGGCTGCACACAAGGCTCCGATATCGCTTAAGTGTTCTGTAATAGGGAACTTCACCAATACCATCTCTTTTTCAACCATCTCTTCATGCTCGATAACCTTATAGACAGGTATAAGCTTATGCAGTTGCTTAGTGATCTGTTCCATGACTTTGGCAGAACCATTCGTTTCGATCGTAATATGTGACATTTCACTATCAGGTATTGGTGCCACTGTGAGAGATGCAATGTTATAGCCACGTGCTGCAAACAGTGCTGTCACACGTGCAAGTACAGAACTCTCATTCAATACGATAACAGAAATAACACGTCTTTTATTCATAGAATTTTCCATTATTTCTCTCCTTTTTGCGGTAACATCATATTAAAGAGTGCTCCACCAGCCGGTACCATTGGAAGTACATCTTCAAAACGGTTCACGGCAACGTTCATGAAACATACCTTGTCTTGTGCTATCGCATCTTTAATCGCTGCATCAAACTCTTCTTTCGTGGTAACGTCGTATCCTATTCCACCGCATGCCTCGGCCAAGGCTTTCCAGTTTGGCTGGAATGTCAAATCTGTTTCGGAGTATCGTTTTTCATAGAAGAACGTCTGCCACTGTCTAACCATCCCTAAGAAATGGTTATTGAGTATCAGGTTGATGACCGGTATCTTATACTCAGCCGCCGTTACAAGTTCTTGCATATTCATCAGGATCGAACCGTCACCAGTGACATTGATAACCGTTTTATCAGGGAAGGCTCTTTTCGCACCGATGGCTGCAGGAAAACCAAAGCCCATGGTTCCCAGTCCTCCCGAATTGATCCATTGGCGCGGTCTGTCAAACGGATAATGCTGTGCTGCCCACATTTGGTGCTGCCCGACATCTGAAGTAATGATGGCATTTTCACCCACCAGTTCACCGATACGCTCAATGGCCCATTGCGGTTTGATGACCTCATCAGAATCAACATAGGATTGAGGATGCAGTTCATCATAACGCTTCAGTATCTCTCTCCATGCATGGAACCTGTCCGTATCGATACCGTCAAGAAGCGGTAACATCGCTTCGAGTACTTCCGTGACATCACCTACGATAGGGTAATCAACATCAACAAGTTTCCCGATATTCGCTGCATCAATGTCTACATGGATAATATCCGCATATTTCGCAAACTCGGAAAGTTTACCTGTAACCCTGTCATCAAATCTGGCACCAAGAGAGATCACCAGGTCTGTCTCTGACATGGCCATATTGGATGCATAATTCCCGTGCATCCCCAACATACCCAGAAGCAGTGGGTTCTTTGCGCCCATGACACCTCTTGCCATCAATGTTTCAACGGTAGGGATCTGTGTTTTTTCAGCCAATTCACGCACAAGGTCACTGGCATTTGAAAGTACAGCTCCACCCCCGATGTAAAGCAAAGGTTTCTTTGCTTTTTTGATCGCTTCAACCGCTTTTTCTATCTGCTTTTTATTTCCTTTGTATGTTGGCTTATACGTAGGAATATTGACAGAGTCAGGATAGACGAACTCACCGATATCTACAGTAATATCTTTAGGAATGTCGATAAGTACCGGTCCTGGCCGCCCAGAACGTGCGATATAAAATGCTTCTTTCAACAAACGAGGAAGTTCTTCCAGTGAACGTACCAGAAAGTTGTGTTTTGTACAGGGTCTGGATATACCTACAGCATCTATCTCTTGAAACCCGTCTGTACCGATCAGCGATAAAGGTACTTGTCCTGAGATAACAACCATTGGAATTGAATCCATATAAGCTGTTGCAAGTCCAGTGACCGCATTTGTAAATCCTGGACCGCTTGTCACCATCGCAACACCCACTTCACCTGTAGCTCTTGCATAACCATCTGCTGCGTGAACCGCTGCCTGTTCGTGACGGTTCAAGATATGCTCAAACCCTTCTTGTTTGTAAATTTCATCATAAACGTGCATGATCGCTCCACCGGGATAACCAAATACGGTCTTAACACCCTCAGCGATGATCGCCTCACACACCATTTGTGCACCACTCATTTGCATGGTCTACACTCCATTTAAATTTTTTTTGATTATATCTAAAAAAGATTAGAGTTTAATGGGTCTCGTGCCCGCAAGCTTCTATGGCTACACCCTCACGCAAGCCATCATCTATCACGATACAACTTTCAAATCCCAATAATAAGAAGAGTTGTTTATAGATAAGTATCCCTGCAGCGATAAGGTCAGAACGTCCGGTACCTACAGCGATCTCTCTCTCTTCAAATGGCATAGAGAGCAGTTTTTTCAAGTAAAATTCCAACTCATCTATCTCAAGAGAGATACCGTTGATCTTTGATGCATCATAGGTTTCATAGTTTTGTCCGAGTTTCATGGCTGCTACGGTAGTGGGTGTACCGGCTGTGGCTACAAAAGTATTGACTTTGCCTTTCTTCTCATAAAGATGGTCACAAAATTGCTGCATCTCAGCCATCTCTTCAGGAAGGACTTTGTCTATGTTTTCCAATGTCTCATGGATTTGTGCAATGGTCACGATCCCCAAAGGAAAACTTTTAGAGATCGTTTCATCTCCATAATGGAAGATAAGTTCGGTAGAACCGCCACCTATATCAATCAGTACAAAACTCTCTGAAGTATTTTGTAATGCAGAGAGTCTGTGCTTTACTGCCAGTAAAGTGAGTCTTGCTTCTTCTTCACCCGAAATGATATCAAAATGCACCCCTGTCTCTTTTTGGATGTGAAAGAGGACTTCCTCTGAATTTTGTGCTCTGCGTACCGCTTCGGTTGTCACCGCCCGTACTACAGAAGAGGAGAAATCGATCTGCTTTTGTGCTTCCTGTATGGCTGAGATGACCCTTTTTAGAGCGTCGTTGTTGATCACACCATACTGTGCTAAACCGTCTGCCGTCTTCACGATCTTTTCAAATTCAGCTGTCTGTTCACCTGAAGTACAGTCATACTCCAGTACACGTAAAGTATTTGAACCCAGGTCTATCGCTACCATTAATGCTCTTCTTTAAAGGGGAATCCGCCCTCTTTGAGTTGCTCTCTTATCTGTGCCTGATGCTCCACACCTTTTGTCTCCAACGATACAGAAACATGCGCATCACCGAATTCAAGGTCCGTAGAAGTCCTATCGTAACCGATTTGTACAATGTTCGCTCCTATCTCGGAGAGTATTTCAGTCAGTGCCTGCAGGGCTCCTGGTTTGTCTACGAGCGTCACAAGCAGTTTCATCTTACGTGCAGATTTCATCAGTCCTTTTTCTATGATCAAAGAAAGCATGGTCACATCTATATTCCCGCCACTAAGTACTATAGCTACTTTTGACCCTTTAGGCAGATCTATCTTTCCATGTAGTAGTGCAGCAACACCTACGGCACCTGCCCCCTCTACCAACACTTTCTGTTTTTCCAATAAAAAGAGGATCGCAGCAGCGATCTCATCTTCACCCACTGTCCCAAAAACATCCACATTTTTGAGAATATACTCTAAAGTGATCGGAGAAGTATCTCTTACGGCAATACCATCAGCAATCGTTCTTACTGAAGTCGTATCGATCGCTTTTTTCGCATCGTAAGACTGTTTCATCGCAGGTGCACCTTCTGCAGAGATACCGATGATCTTACACTCAGGTTTCAGTGCTTTACTTGCCACAGACATACCTGAGATCAGCCCTCCCCCGCCTACAGGGACAACTAGTGCATCAAGATCAGCCAACTCTTCAAACATTTCAAGAGTTACCGTGCCCTGACCTGACATCACTTCATCATCTTCAAAAGGGTGTACAAATGTATAATTGTTCTCTTCCCCGAATTTCACGGCATAGGCATAGGCTTCATCATAGTTAGATCCATGAAGTATCACATTGGCACCAAACTCTTTCACGCCCATCACTTTCGTAAGCGGTGTGGATTCTGGCATGACAATGGTGGCTTCGATACCAAAATGTTTGGCTGAAAAAGCCACACCCTGTGCATGGTTACCCGCAGAGGAGGCAACAACGCCACCTCTGTCACCCGCTTCTATCAAAGAAGCGATCTTATTAAAAGCACCTCTGAGTTTAAAGGCACCGGTACGCTGAAGATTCTCTTTTTTAAGGTACACTTCATAGCCACTCATTTGGCTTAAAATAGGGGCATATGAGAAGGGTGTACGGTGCACGACATTCGATACTCTTTCATAGGCTTTTTGGATACTTTTTAAGTCTAACATTATCTTTCCTAGCTATTATATTGTCCGAAGTATATCAAAATTAAGGATAAAGCATGGAATGTGAAATGCCGCTTGTCAACTCTAACCGTGAAGAGATGAAAAAAATATTTGAAAGTGTCAAGACGATCGCAATACTTGGTCTTTCACCAGATGAAAGCAAAGCAAGTAATATGGTTGCAAGATATCTTAAAAATGCCGGGTATCAAATCGTCCCTGTATATCCTAAAGAAGAGACCATACTAGGTGAGAAGGTCTACCGTTCGCTCGAAGAGATCCCTTTTGAAATTGATATGGTGAATATCTTCAGAAAACCCAGTGCATTTGATGCGATTGCAGATGCTTGTATCAGAAGAGGCGATATCAAAGTTTTTTGGGGGCAACTTGGACTGGTAAATAATGATGCCGCACAAAAAGCGAAAGATGCAGGTATGAAAGTGGTGCAGAATTACTGTAGTAAAATTGAACATCAACTCTTAACAGCATAACTTGGATCACTATGAAAAAAACACTTATCATCACACTTACCCTACTTGTTACAGCTGCACTCCAGGCAGAACTCTTTACAGATCATTTTGAAAATGGTGTGGTCAAATCCCAGATCGAATATCTCAAAGGCACGCGAACAGAGACTGCAGAGGGTATCAAAGACGGAATGGAAAAGGTCTATTACAATACCGGTCAACTGGCATTTGAAGTGAAGAATGTCAAAGGATTAAGAGAGGGACAGCTTCATTGGTATGACAGGGAAGGAAACCATCTTGAAGTGATACGCTATCAAAAAGGGAAACGTCACGGGTTGAATCAAATATTTTATGCTGACGGTACACTGCGTATAGAGGTCAATTATATCAATGATCATAAAGAGGGTCCTGAGAAATACTACTTCAGTACAGGAAAACTCGCCTCTGAAGTCACTTTTAAAAATGGCAAAAAAGAGGGATTGCAAAAAGAGTACAATGAAGACGGCACACTC
Source organism: Sulfurovum sp. (assembly GCA_050304115.1). Taxonomy (GTDB): domain Bacteria; phylum Campylobacterota; class Campylobacteria; order Campylobacterales; family Sulfurovaceae; genus Sulfurovum. Next base: position 15,258 of record JBNLDB010000009.1, read on the forward strand.
AACAGTGATGTTATGTATAAACATGGATATAAAGAGGGTGAAAAGCGATGGTATGACAAAAAGGGAAAAGTGATCAGAACAGAACTCTATAAAATGGACAGGCCTATCAATGTCATGAAAAAAGTGCAGGCTAAAAAACCCGATACGACCATTGAAGCACTTCATGGTTTAGATTTTAATCCTAACAACAGAAAAGTAAAATAGCACTAGAGAGAAACCCGAATCAATACATTATAGCAGTGTGGACAAAGGTACAGGGTAACGATACACTGCACCTTCATCTATTCTTTACACTGCAGCAATAAAAAAGATGTGATCAAACGGATACATCCATTTTTCTTCCTGTTAAAAATGACGTACTTATCGTCACATTAAAACCCCATATTTTCAAGATTATTACTAATAATTATAATAACTATTCTTAGCTAAAATAATAATCATTCATTATATTGAAATATTTGTCTTTTTACCATATTTTAAAGTTCTATTAACAACAACCATGTAAAAATAAATGGTAATCAAATTTAAAAGGAGACTAAAATGATTTCAAAAATTGTAAAAAGCACCGTAGCCTTGTCACTTCTTACTACTGCTGCTTTTTCTGCCGCTGATTATGACAAAACGCCGCCGTTTTCGATGGATAAATTAGAAGCAGTAAAAATA
>JBNLDB010000010.1:0-15520 GCA_050304115.1 Sulfurovum sp.
ATGCGGTATTTCAAGCTCTGAAAAATCATATCCTGTATCAGGATGGTGTGTCACTGGTGAACCTTTCTGTACAGCAAAGAGTGCTCTTCCTGTTGCGATATCAAGTCCTACGCCAACTGCACCTTGATGTAAATTAGCCTTGCCGTCGCTCTCCCTGGTTGAACATCGCAACATTGCCATTGCAGGGTATCCTCTATAGATGATCACCCTGATATCAGGGACCCCTTCATAACTGTAACGATCAAAAATAGGGTCAAACTCCACCAGTTTTTCGATCATGGCAACATCGCGTTTCCCTCCAAGAGAATAGAGTCCACTAAGGATATTTGAGATATCGCGTTGCAAATCTCTAAGCTCGAGTCTTTGGCCATTGGCTTTAAAAAAGTACTCATCTTCACGCCTCACAATGACTACGATCCCTTTCCCCCCACTTCCCTGAGAAGGCTTGATCACAAAAGATTCAAACCCCTCCAAGATCTCTTTGAGCTGACGCAGCTGCGATTGGTGTTCGATCGTTTTTAGTAGCTTCGGTACTGCAATACCTGCATTTTGGGCAATGATCTTGGTCTTCAGTTTATTATCCACTAAAGGATAATATTTACGATCATTCTGTACGCCGATGTAATGTATATTACGTTTATTCATGCCCAATATACCCAATTTTTTAAGCTTAAAAGGATTGGCAAACATTGATCACTCCACCATGGACCTAAAACGGATGAGCTCACTCAACCGATACCCACTGTAACGTCCTACCATAATAATACAAGCCAATACGACCAAAAGGAGTTCCGGGAAATTCACGGCAATATGTGAAACCAATGGATCACTCATCACAAAGTAGGCACAAACCGCAACGATCAGTGAACCTCCTCCCTGAACAAACACCTCTTTTGCACCCTCCTCTTCCCACAATATGGACATTCTTTCAATCGTCCAAGCCAAAATGATCATAGGAAAGAATGTGACCGTGAGGACTTCTTTGATCCCCAGTTTAAAACTTAGAATACTCATAAAGGACATGATGAGGATCACGACGATCATCACGGCTGAGATCCTTGCGACCAGTAACAGGTTCAGACTGCTTAAATAGGAACGAATGATCAAACCCATACCTACGATTAGGATAAACATGATCAAGCCGGCTGAAAGTGTCGTTTCCATAAAGGCCAATGCGATCAAAACAGGCATAAAGGTTCCGGATGTTCTCAATCCTACCATGATCCTTAACAATACCACCACCAATGCGCCAAAAGGTACCAATAAGATATGCCTATAGGCATTCTGTGCGGATATAGGCAAGGCAAAAAGTGAAAAGTCCAATATAGCTGCTTTTTTCACAAGTTCTTTTTTCTCAAGAAGGTTTTGTACGGGTACCTGACGCTCATTGACTGAAAAGCTGATATTGGATTTTTGTGCACCAGTGACTTCGATCAGTGAACCACTACCCTGCTGCCAAACAAAAAAATTCTTATCACGGACCACTTTACCTTTTTTCAAATCATACAGTTGCCACTCTTTTCCATCATAGACATCCAGCATTGGGGTCAATACGATATTACGCCGTGCACTTTCCAGATAAAGGCCGTGGATCTTACGTACCGATATTTTTCTGTATCTTAAAAGACGGTAGAGCAGGTCAATTTTGTTTTCTCCTGCCTGTGCAAGCAATATCTTCACTGCCTGGGAAGGTTCTTTTGCACTAAAATCCTTGATCAATTGTGCCACAAAGGAATGGGTATCTGCAGATCTTGAACGTACATCATGTAAAAGATTTTTTGCTGTATCCTGCAGTATATTTGGAAGATCGCTCAGTGTCTCTGTCTCTTGTTCGGAAGAGGTCACAGGGTGTTTAGGCTTATATTCACCAGGTTCTATCAAAACCTCTAAAGTATAGTAAAGCTTCTGCGGTCCTACCACGTTACGTCTGCTCCATTCTGCCCTTTTCCCCTCTTTTGTTTCCCCCTCTGCATAACCAAAACCGGATGAGGCAACATCTTCAGAGAGTATTTGCATCCCCTCTTGAGGCTCCGGAAGTGCCATAGAGACCAAAACAGATTTCTTTGTCCCTACAAATGAGATCTCTGCTCCAACGGTATAGACAGAACGCTTTTCATGAGGTAAAAACGGTATGCCAAGTACACCGACCTTATACCAGACGATAAAAAATCCTGTAAATGCCAAAGTGAAAGTGATCAACAGTGCTTGAAATCTTCTAGACATCAAATTTCCTTCTTATTTAGGTAAAGACATAGGTTTGAATTGATATTTTTTTGCAACATCAACGATAAAAAAATCGCGTAAGAAATTACGTCCTATGAGTACAGGGTATTTATACTCCTCTCTATCGTTCAAGTTCACAGAGATCAGCTGAGACACATTACCAAGCATGATACGCATCTTTACCACATAACGGTCCAGTGACTCTGCTCCATGACGCTTGATCTGCACCGTTTTAACCACTTTTCTCTCGATCGTATGCTCTTTTTTCCCGGATACAAAGTCAAACCGTACCCACTGTTTTCCATCACGTTCAAAAGGCGTGATATTGCGTGCATCGATAGAGGTCGTTTTAGCACCTGTATCGATACGTGCTTTAAGTACCTCATTGGGTGGTACAAGTCGGACATACTCCAGTGCACCGATAATTTGCTTGGAATCGGGTTTTTCGGTATTCAGATTGGCATAAGTGTTTTTTTCTTCTAATGAGGCTGTTGTATCTTCTTTTGCTTCTATAAAAGATACACTACAAAACAACAATAAAATGAGTATGCTGTAGTGCCATCTCATGGGTAAAATCATTCTATGCTCCACATATTAAAAATTCATATCATTATACCATAGAAGCAGGTATAGTATTACCTCATACACCCCTTTAAATTTCAAAGTAGGAACAAAAGCGTATGATCCACTACTATTCCATAGTGAGGAAAGTACTTAATAGTCAACTTTCCCCCATCCCAATCCTCTGAAAACCCTCCGCCAAGTCTCGTCCAGTGCAGCATCTATGACTAATGTTTCTTTTGTGATGGGATGGATAAAAGAGATCCTGTATGCATGCAACAGAAGCCTGTGGCATGCATATTTTTCACGGAAAAGTGCATTATGCTCTCCTCTCCCGTGTTTTGTATCTCCTATGATGGGGTGAAAGATATGTTTCATATGGCGTCGGAGCTGGTGTTTTCTTCCTGTTTTGGGAAGAAGTTTTACCAAAGAGTAACGGGCAACAGGATAACGGCTTACAGGAAAAGGAAGTTCTACTGTAGCCAAACGTTCGTACGTTGTTTGTGCCTCCTGTGTCTCTTTGGTGATCCCCTGTTTCTTCTGTGCTTTAGTATCTAACATCTGTTTGAGCGGGTAGTCTATCAGTGATGCTTCTTGGGTAAAACCGCGTACTACAGCCATGTACTCTTTATGAACCTCGGAGGCGCGAAAAAGCAGGGACATTGTCTGGGCTATTTGAGGGTCCAGTGCAAAAAGCAATACCCCTGAGGTCGGTTTATCCAAACGGTGGATGGGATGGACATACCGCCCAATCTGGTCACGTACCATTTGCAGCGCGAACTGCGTTTCATGTTTGTCTATGGGCGACTTATGTACAAGCAGACCCGATGGTTTATTGATCGCAACCAAATATTCATCTTGATAGAGTATTTCCAAGGGGTGTGTTTCTACATTATCCATAGTGAATTATATGATATAATTCTACAAAGTATAGATAGAACCCTCTACACAAAGGACCGATTTGGCCATCAACATCATAGCACAGAACAAAAAAGCCCGGCACGATTATGAGATACTTGAGAAGTTTGAAGCGGGCATTGTACTCTCAGGTGCTGAAGTCAAAGCACTGCGTGCCAAACGTGCTAACCTTGCAGATGCTTTTTGCCGATTCATCCAAGGGGAACTGCATCTTATGAATGCCCACATTGCCCACCTTGAAACAGCAAGCAAATATTTTACCCCGGATACACGCGCACCACGAAAACTGCTGTTACATAAAAAAGAGTTGGAAAAACTCTATGTCAAGGTACATAAAGACGGTCTGACCATCGTACCGCTTATGATCTATTTCAATGAACGTAACATTGCCAAGGTAAGCATTGCCATAGCCAAAGGTAAAAAACTGCATGACAAACGTGCCGACATGAAAGAAAAAACACTCAAACGTGAAGCCCAGCAGGCGATGAAAAACAGGAGTTACTGATCCCGGTATGAAAACCCTGACAGAACTATTGGCCGGATATCAGAGTGTGGTTCTGGGAACAGAGGGCAGCAATGGCTACCCTTTCTCCTCTTATGCACCTTTTTACTATGATGGGGAACAACTCTATATCTTCATATCAAACCTTGCCACACATGCGAAAAACATACAGACCACACCCCGGGCTTCTGCACTCTTTATCGAAGATGAGAGCAAGTGTGAAAATATCTTTGCAAGAAAACGTATCTCGTTGCAGTGTAATGTCACATCCCTCTCCAGGGAGGATGAGAGATTCAATATAGTCATGGAACATTTTAAAAATAAATTCGGTGCCCCTATGGTCACCATGCTGATGGGTATGAAAGACTTTAACCTTTATGCACTGAAGCCCATTTACGGAGAAGCGACATTTGGCTTTGGGGAAGCCTATCATATAGGTGGAGAGAAGATGAACAGACTTGTGGTACGAAGCGGGGACAAAGGTCACAAATAGTTATCTATTTTCTTTTTGCGTCCTTGCAGTATCACATCACGGGCAGAAAGATAACGTTTCTTCTTCTGCACCCTTGTTTGACGTTTACCCAAAAGTCTGGTATACATATTTGGATGCAATACCCTATTTCGTTTCAACCTACTCCAGGCTGATAGATCTTCCGCACCTATAAAAAGATCGATATGCTGTTGTATCTTTCTCACCAGCCATTGTAAAAAACCTTTGACAGGTATATGAAATACCTTTTCAATATACGATTCCAGCCAGCCAAATACAAATATAAAAAATTGATAGACCCTGCGTAGACCCCTGGCCAAAAATGGTACCTTTTCCATCCAAGCGAGCAGCCACGAGAATAGAATGACTTCCACAATGGGAGCAAGCCAGCTTCCCCATAGATAATCGGTAAAGAAATAGGTGATGGCTGTACCTACTTTTAAAAATAATGCCAGTAAAAAGCTCCACACTTTGGCCAAAAAGACTTTGAGTGCCAGCATCACACCCATGGATTTAGCTATGAAGCCCAAAGATCCGAGAAAAGCAAAAACAGTCATTATTTTTTTCACTAAGGGGAAGTTCTGAAAATTCTTTTTTGCATGTCTCACCAGCCTTTTGATATCACCGGAAATATGATCCAAAAAATGTGTTTTGACATTTCCCATGATCACTTTTTCCACCACATAGCGTTTTCCTAATCCTGTAGCAGAGAGTACAGCCAGCTTTTTGAGAAAAAGTTTCAGAATGAATTTTCCCTTCACAAGAAAAAATGCGGCCAACAACGCAATAAAATTCTTCTTTACAAACAATACGATCCTCAAAAATAACGCTATGAGAAAGGTACGACTCTCCTCAATACCCAATAGTATAATGATAGAGACAATAGATAAGGGGATCATCCATAAAAGAAGCCGTTTTTGCATCGTGGACCTATTGTCTCAACAGTGCTTTAAGTCTTGTGTAGAGCTGTTTCATTTTCTCTATGAAAGGACTTTCGCTTGAAAAGTATTTTTCTTTGAATGCTTTTATACGTATCTTGACCTGTAGCAAGTATGCTACCGTTTTCTGATGTATTTCAGTGGACTTGATCCAGTCGATCGCTTTCATGATCCACTGATAGACCCATTTGAACCATCCAAACCGCATCAGCTTATCTTCTGTGATCCTAAAGAGCCAAAAGGTAAATGCTGCGATAGGGATCTTGGAGATATACAGCACCAATCCCAAAAGCATCTGTCCGCTCACAAATAGCATTCCCGCATAAATACCGAATGCTTCCACTATGGCAAATAAGAGTATAAAGATACCAAGGATCATGGAGGGGTTCAAGTGTTCCAACTTTGCCTCTAGCCGCTGAAGTATTTTAAGCGCATGGATCGCTTGATAGATAGGCTTTGCGATCCCTTCCCAGATCAACTCTTCAAAGATAATATAAATGGTGACGAGTAAGAGCTGTAATATTACAATGAGTTTGTGTTTTATTCCCGATAACATGATGGAGGTATCCCTAAAATAAATTTTAAAATATTATAGCGATTAAAAATGATTTTTGTATTTGTATAAGGAAGTGAAGATTTATTTTTGATTGATTATAGATTTGTAAGTTGTGGTGAAGGAGCTTACGTCAGTAAGTGACTGAATCAACTCCTGCAAAGATGCAATGAAGCAGAAAGAAAGATTACTTTCTTCTAAGTTCTTTAATTCTTGCTGCTTTACCTTTAAGCTCTCTAAGATAGAACAATTTAGCTCTTCTTACTCTACCTCTTCTAAGTACTTCAATACTCTCGATAGAGTCTGAGTAGATTGGGAAGATTCTCTCAACACCAACAGAGTTTGCACCCATTTTTCTTACGTTGAATGTTCTACCTGTTCCTTGACCTCTGATCGCGATACAAAGACCTTCGTAGTTCTGTACTCTTGTCTTTTCACCCTCTTTAATTCTCACGGCTACTCTTACTGTATCACCCGCTCTGAACTCTGGGATATTTTTGTTTTCAACTTGTGCTTGCTCGAAGCTTTCAATGTATTTATTTCTCATGTGTTATACCTTTTTTGTATAAGTCTGGCCTAAAATACTTTGTTTTACACAAAGCAAGCCCTCTTTTTAAGTCCGTGATTTTACTATGATTACCCTTTAGGAATTCTGAAACCACTTCATTGTTTTCATAATTCTTGGGTTTCGTAAAAGAAGGCGCTTCCAAAAGTGATGCTTCAAAACTCTCTATACTTAAAGAATCACTGTTCCCCAATACCCCTTCAACATTACGGCTCACAGCATCACAAACCACCATACTTGCCAACTCTCCGCCGGTCAAGATAAAATCCCCTATGGAAAAAAGTTCATCCGCCTGCGTTTCTATTACACGTTCATCGATGCCTTCATAACGTCCGCTCACCAGTACCACATGCTCTTTCTTCGCTAAACGTCTTGCATCGTTCTGCGTAAAAGGCTTTGCCACAGGAGAGACGAACACCACATGTGCTTTGGGGGATACCTCTTTGATCTTTTTCAATGTATCGATCAAAGGCTGCGGTGTCATCAGCATACCTGCACCTCCGCCTATCATCGGTGCATCCACACGCTTATGTTTATCGATAGTGAAATCACGCGGATTGTAAAAATCAATAGAGATCTTTGCATCCTCAATGGCACGCTTTAAGATACTCTCAGAAAAATATCCTTTGATAAGCTCCGGGAAAAGTGTGACAAAAGAGAAATGCATCATCTCAACTCGCTTCTAAAATGTCTTTCGCATCTTTCGTATAAACGATCTTCTCTTCTGTATCGACTTTGATAATGTAACGTTCTATGTAGGGGAGCAGGAACTGTTTGGACAAACCTGCTTCCACTAAAGCAGCATCCGTTTTCACAGAAAGGTAATCTGTCTCTGCCATACGTTGTATATCCTCTACCACACCCAACACTTCATCATCTTGTTTCACACTGCAGCCGATGACATCAAACCAAAAATACTGCCCCTCATCCAGTTCACAATTCTCTTTTGTTTGTGCTTCATTGGCATAGAGTTTTGCATTGGTCAGTTTTTTGGCAGAATCAACACTTTCGTATCCTCTGAAACGGATCGTTCCGCGTTTATGGTTGATATCGGAGATCGTAAGCTCTCCGCGGTCACTTTTATAGGTCTGGCCTACTTTAAACTGTTCGGGGAAATCTGTATGAAGATGAAATTTGAGGTCGCCCCAAAGTCCTATGGTCCGCCCTATTTGAGCGATAAAAAAGTTGTCATTGGACATGGAGTGTTACTTTGAAGCTTTTACGTTAACGCGGTAGTTCTTACCGCCTTTTGCTTTACAGCCGGAGATGACTGTTTTAATAGAGTTGATCATTCTTCCCTCTTTACCGATGAGCTTACCGATGTCTTCACTGTTCGCAAAGATGGTGATCTCATCGAAACCCTCATCAACCTCTGATATCTCTATAGAGATATCTTCAGGGTTGTTTACCAAAAGCTTGGTATAGGAGAGCAGGAAATCTTTAACCATTCAGACTATTTTTTACCTGCTAGTCTTTTTACTGTCGGGCTCATTTGTGCACCAACACTTAGCCAGTAGTTCAATCTCTCTTCGTCAAGTGTAAGATCTTTGTTTGCACTTACCGGGTTATAGTGACCGATTGATTCGATCCAACCACCGTCTCTTCTTTTTCTGCTGTCTGTTACTACGATTCTGTAAAATGGCTTTTTCTTTCTACCCATTCTTGTCATTCTGATCATTGTCATATTGTATCCTTTGTTTTTTCATTTGTTGTAATGCCTATCTCGAGGAAAAGGTATGCATTCTCGTTACAAGTACTGACAACTGTTTTTTAATGACTAAAACACTCATCAACACTTCGTAAATTCTTTTTGGAACGCGATTCTACCATAAAAATTATAAAGATTTTATTAAACGCTATAGCCTTCTCGCGTATAAGGGTAGTAGTTGTAGTTGCTTCATACAGAAACCCATCAGTTCTTAGCGTGGGCCACCTGGAAAACCGCCGCCCTGCATTTTGGCCATCATATCCTGCATCTGTTTCATACCGCCTTTTCCTGATAACTTCTTCGCCATCTTTGCTGCATTTTTAAACTGCTTAAGTACACGGTTCACCTGCACCTGATCAAGTCCGGCACCTGCTGCCAAACGTCTCTTACGCGTATTGGTAAGAAGATCCGGGTCTTCTCTCTCTTTCGGTGTCATAGAAGAGACCATTGCTTTGATCATTTTGATCTCATCAGAGTTCTCCAGATCCAGATCACCTAACTGTTTTGCCATGTTCCCCATGCCAGGGATCATTCCCATAATGGACTTCATACTTCCAAGTTTCTTCATCTGTTCCATCTGTGCCAGGAAATCATTGAAGTTGAACTGACCTTTTTTGATCTTCTGTGTGAACTTTTTTGCTTCTTTAGGGTCAATGGCAGCTGCAGCTTTTTCTGCCAGTGATTCCACATCCCCTGCACCCATCAGACGGCTTACGATCCTGTCTGAAATGAACTGCTCAAGATCCGGCATCTTTTCACCTGCACCGATGAAACGAAGCGGTACCCCTACCTGTTGTGTCAGTCCAAGTGCAACACCACCTTTGGAGTCACCATCAAACTTGGAGAGTACCACACCGGTGATCCCTATCTTCTCTTTAAACGTTTGTGCTGTTCTGACAGCATCTTGACCTGTCATTGCATCCGCTACATAGAAGAGTTCATCCGGTTCTGCTACCTTCTTCACCTCTGCCAACTCATCCATTAGCTCTTCATCGATAGCCAAACGTCCCGCGGTATCTATAAGCACCACATCATAAAGCTCTTTCTCTGCCTTTGCGAGACCTTGCTTCACTATCTCTACAGGTGTTGCCTCCTCATCAGCTACGAGTTCCACTTCGATCTGTGAAGTGATCTGTCTGAGTTGTTCTACCGCTGCAAGTCTCTGAAGGTCAGCTGCGATCACCATCACCTTTTTCTTCTTTTGCTCTTTAAGAAAATAGGCCAACTTACCCGTAGTCGTTGTCTTACCAGACCCTTGTAGACCTATCATCAAAACAACAGTTGGCGGCTTAGAGGCAAAAGTGAAACCTTTAGGTGCACCTTCTATCGTTAAAATCTCTGTAAGCTTCGTTTGTAACGCTTTAAGGAAGTTGTCTTTACCTACACCATTTTGCTTGGTCTCGATCTCTACACTGGAGATGAGATCTTTCACGACTTTGTGGTGTACATCTGCTTTTAAAAGTGATTTCTTCAGTTCAGCAGTAGCTTTTTTCAGTGCTTTTTCATCATCATGAAAACGAATTTTGCCTATGGCATTTTTAAAACTGTCGGTTAAAGTATCAAACATTTCTTACCTTATTTCTTCTCTTTTTTCTCTATATAATGTTGCGATTTTATCGAAGATTTACTTATATCTCGCGATGTCTTTGGGCTCTGCAGCATTGAACTCATAATCGAGCAGTTTCATTTTAGCAGAATGTAAAAGGATACGTTTTGACTGCGTACGGCTCCCATACTGCTCATCCCCTACGATAGGATGTCCTATATGTGCAAGATGTACACGGATCTGGTGTGTTCTTCCAGTCGTGATCTCTATATGGACTTTGGATTTCTTACCCTGTATCTCTTCAGGTTTGACCACTGTATGTGCTTTCTTACCGCGTACCGGGTCTATCATAGAGAAGGCTTTCCCTTTTTTCACCGTAAAGATAGGTTCATCGATCTCCACTTTTTCATACAGTACACCCTCTACCCATGCCACATAATGTTTTTCCACTTTACGGTTCTTGAACTCTTTAATGGCACGCTCTATAAATTCCCTGTTCTTTCCTAACAGAAGTACACCTGATGTATCTCTGTCAAGTCTGTGTAGAAGTTCCGCACCTGCTATGGAGTCCTGGATCTCATAACTGTCCACCTGCGCAGGTTTGTTCACAGCAATGATATCTTCATCTTCATAAAGTATCTCTATATCTTCAGGGTATTCTATACGGAAGATCGTATCTGTGCGTATCTCCGCTCTGGCGATCTTGACTTTTTTATCTTCCACATAGACCAGTCCTCTGTCTATCAGTTCTTTTGCTTTGTTGTTTGAAATGTCCTTTGCCATGGCAAGGACTTTATATGCTTTATCTGTAGCCATTTTCTTCTATCCAATCTTTAAATTTATCATTCAGCGGGAATGCCACTATTTTGATCTTGCTGTTCTGCCCTGTTTTAAAAAGTATATCACTTTTTGAAACTCTGAAGCTTTTTGCAAGAAATTTCACTAACTCTTTATTTGCCGCACCCTCTACTGCCGGTGCTTTGATGCGTATCTTGATCGCATCATTATCGTACACTTCACAAAATTCGTTCTTACTGGCATTGGGTTGTGCCTTGATCCGTAAACTGACGGTGTCATCTTCTATGTTATAAAACACGTTTTAAGCTCTCTGTGATGCCTGTAATATCACTCTTGTTTTTTATCGTTGTAGGTTTAAGCACTCCATGCTGCAGCAATCTTCTTGAGAGATTGGATGCTTCTACCACGGCGATACCTTCAATCGCATCAAAGATATCTTTTTGGTTGAAGTAGTGTTCCCCCGAGATGATCTTGCATCCGAACTGTGCCGCCTCAGCCGCATTGTGACCCCCTATGGGTTCAAAGGCACCGCCAAGTATCACAATGTCACTGATGGCATAGATATTGACCAGTTCCCCCAGAACATCGACCAAAACAATATCCGAATCCAGCACTTCGTTCTGGGAATAACGTTGTGTTGTGAACTGATATGTTTTGGCAAAATCCTCCATCATCCTAGCCACTTTGTCAAAACGTTCCGGGTGACGCGGTACCAAAAGCAGAACGGCTTGCGGATCTTCCTTTTTCAATGCCCCGAAGGCATCCAGGATCAGTGCTTCTTCACCCTCATGGGTACTCGCGCCACAGACAACCAAATCCGAAGGCTTTTTGATCTCTTTGGTGACCCCGGGTAGCTGTGCCAGTTTGATATTACCAGTCACCACAACATTATGGGCACCCAGAGACTCTAAACGCTCTTTGTCTTTGGCTGTCTGTGCATACACTTCATCGATATGCTTGAATATCTCCCGGTAGAGCCATCCTATCTTTTGATACTTGGGGAAGGATCTGTCGCTCATACGTGCGTTGATCAGTAAGGTTTTAGCCCCTCTGCCCTGCGCCAATGCAAAAAGCAGGTACCAAAACTCTGCTTCCATCACCACCAATGCCTTTTGCGGTTTCAGCCACCTAAAAAGCAAAGGTTCAAAAGGTAGATATCTACTCTCTTGCGTGTACCCCTCTATCACTTTAAAACCCGTATGAGTGGTTGTACTCATACGCAGACTCTCTTGCGGCAATCTCTCCACCAAAGGTTTGATCGCTTTTGCTTCTCCAAAACTGCAGGAGTGGAACCAGATACCGTCAGGTTTTAAAGGCTTGTTATGCCATAAGAAAAATCTTGCAGGAATCGAATCTTTATACTTGGTTTTAAGAGAAAGTAATGCTAAAAAAGGAAGGGCAAGAAAATAGAGAGAAAAAGAGAGAAGACTATAGAGAAAAAAGAAAAGTTTCTCCATAGTACATCGCTTATGCTTCTTCAGTAACACTCTCGATATAGAGAATTCTACCACAGTGAGGACAATTACAGATCTCCTCTGCTTTGATGACGTCTGAATACGTTTTATCATTGAGCTTCATGTAACATCCGTAACATGCCTGTTTCTTTACAGGAACGACTGCTGTATTCCCTGCCCAAATACGGATCTTTTCATAGAATGCAAGTACTTTTTGTTCAAGATCTCTACTGAGTTTTTCTCTTTCAACAAAAAGTTCACCCTTGCTTTTTTCTATCTCTTCTTTTTCTACAGATACAACTTCTTTGACCGCTTCTACTTCTTCAGTCAATGCATCTACTTTTGCTTTCGCTTCTTCTAAAAGCAATTTCGTCGTTTCATTGATCTTCTGAAGTCTCTCGATCTCTTCATTGGCAAAAGTCATCTTTTCTTTAGCGATATCTTCTTCCAAAGAGAGTGCTTTCATCTCTTTTTCTGTAGTAATATCTTTAGACTTTTTTGCATTTGAAGCCAATTGCTCATTCAACATGGTAAGTTGCTCTTCAAATGTTTTTACTTTTGCATCATTTTCAACGATACTTGCATTGAGTGTATCAAGTTCTTCCTGTGCAGCATTGATCTTCTTTTCTACTTTTGCAACTTTTTTATTTGCTGCTTCAAGCTGCGGAGTATAACTGTCTATAGCCTTGTCAATTTTTGAAAGCTCGATGAGCTCTTTTAGATGTTTGTTCAATCTCTGTCCTTTTGGCGTTTAACGGTTCTCAATGGTTATTTTGAGAGGTTCTCCCCATACTTTATATTGTTTCAATATGAAATGGGTTTTTTGAATTTGAAATTATAGCTAAAAGAGGTAAAACTTTCAACTCATCCAAAATGATCTCTGCAAAAAACTTTTCACTCTCATAGTGTCCGATGTCTACCATCATCAAATCTTCACTCATTGCCTTCATCGCATCATGATATTTTATATCTCCTGTCAAAAAACAGTCAGCCTCTACCTCATCCATCAATGAAGCACCTGCACCTGTTGTTAAAGCGATAGATCTGATCTTCTCTTTTTTCCCTATCACTTTGAGGGTAGGCAGGTCCAGTCTCTCTTTTAATAGACTCAAGAGTTCTTTATAGTGCCACTCTCCTTTTGCCGTACATACAAAAGGATCTTGTGACTCTGTCTTAAAGCCCAAAATCTTTTCAAATACATATTTGTTCAAATGCGTCTGGTCAAAATTGGTATGCATGGCAATAAGTGATTGCCTCTTGAGTATCATCTTTTCAATAAGGTTCGAAGGGTATTTGGCAAAATCAAGCTGTGTCATTTTGCCAAAGATCAGCGGGTGATGTATGACAAACAGGGTATTGACCTCTGCACGTTCTATCATCTCTTCATCGATGTCCAGTGCGACTACGACCTGTGATACTTCTCTGGACATATCCCCTACGATCAATCCGGAGTTATCCCACTTTTCCTGAAGTTCAAAGGGGCTTATTGTATCTAAATGGTCATATATCTCTTGCAGTTTCATGCTAAACTCTCTGAGATTGTACTCTTTTTGACTTCTCCATCACTTGCTCTGCAAGACCCTGTTTATAGGCAATGATCTCTTCTCTGGTCTCTTCAGAGGCAGTGGAAACGATCTGTGCGGCAAGTATACCCGCATTCTTGGCGCCGTTGAGTGCCACTGTAGCCACAGGGACACCCCCTGGCATCTGAAGTATGGAAAGCACGGAATCCCATCCGTCGATGGAGTTGCTTGATTTTACTGGCACACCGATAACCGGCAGCGGAGACATGGAAGCTATCATACCCGGCAGGTGTGCAGCACCCCCTGCTCCGGCAATGATAACTTGGATCCCACGCTTATGCGCATTGGCAGAAAACTCAAAAAGTTTTTCCGGTGTTCTATGTGCCGAGACGATATCCAGCTCATATCCAACATTGAACTGTTCTAGCATATTGGCAGCCTCTTGCATAACAGGAAGATCAGAATCTGACCCCATAACGATACTCACCACTACTTTTTCCATGATTTCACCTTTAGTATATTTTTCACTTGATCTGCTTTTTTGAATGCATTCTCAACGTTGTCTGATAAGACAGTGACATGCCCCATCTTTCTGGAGGGTCTTGTAGTTTTCTTGCCATAAAGGTGGATCTTAACCCCCTCTATCGCCAAACACTCACCAAAGCCTTCGTAGTAGACCGGCCCTTCATACCCTGGTTCCCCCAAAAGATTCAGCATCACTGAGGCACTGGTCAGCTTTGTACTTCCCAAAGGCAGGTCCAGTATCGCACGAAGCAGCTGTTCCAATTGGGAGGTTACCACACTGTCTATCGTGTGGTGCCCACTGTTATGCGGTCTTGGCGCCACTTCATTGATGAGTATCTGGCCTTGTTTGTCTATAAAGAACTCGATGGCTAAAAGCCCGACCATATCCAACTTCTCGATAATATCTATGGCCAACACTTCTGCTGTTTCAGCCTGTTCCTGTGTGATATTCGCAGGACAAAAGATCTCTTCTACCAGGTTAGTCTGATCATTGAACGTCATCTCTACAGCAGGAAAACAACGGACTTCTCCTGCACTGTTTCTTGCAGCGATCACAGCGATCTCTTTATCGATATCCACTTTTTGCTCCAGCATAGAAGTCCCTACCAAAAGCGTGTCTTCACTGCTATGGATCAGTGATACACCCCGTCCATCATATCCGCCTTTTCGTAACTTCTGTACGAAAGGATAGGCAAGTTTTTCTGCCTGAATTGCTTCTGCTATCTCTTCTGCATTTTCACAACATATAAAAGAAGAGGTCGGCAGTGCGTGTTTTGCATAGAACTCTTTTTGCAATCCTTTATCTTGAATCAATGCCAATATATCCGGGTCCGGGACTATCTTCAATCCCTCGGATTTAAGCTTCTGCAAGGCTTCGATATTGACATTTTCAAGTTCAAAGGTCAATATATCCACACGCTTTCCGAATTGATAGACCGTGTCAAAGTCATTAAAGTCACCTTTAACATAGACAGAAGCCACATTACGTGCAGAACACCCTTCATCCGGGTCAAGTACATAGGTGGAGATATCCCATTTACTCGCCTCTTGAATCAGCATCTTGCCAAGCTGTCCCCCCGCGATGACACCCATTTTTAAACTTGAAGTTACCGAGAAAAGTATGCGTCGACGAACATGCAAGAAGACGAGCAGTTCAGATTCTCGGAGGCATCTCTATCATCGACTTTTAAGAACGTGGGAGTCGATCGATAGATTG
>JBNLDB010000011.1:0-15302 GCA_050304115.1 Sulfurovum sp.
TACAAATCCTGTTGATATCCCTAACTGTTATGCTTGTCACTCAAGAAACGGTAAAGCTGCTCAAATGGCGCGTGATGAAGGTTTAAAATACTCAGATGCTGAGTACAACTACTGGAAATCATACCCAGATGAAAGTGAATATATGGCAAGACTTTCTGAAGGTTCTATCAACATCCTTTCACTGCATGATAAGCATCATGGTACAACATTTCTTTCAGACTATCGCCCGGATGCACCTGCACAGCGTTTAGGTAAAATCGGTTTTGTGAATTGTACTGACTGTCACGGAGATAATGTTTCAGGTAACCTACAAGAGCCAAGAGTAACGGCCAGCGGTTATAAAGCAGTCAAAGCAAAAACACTGACAGAAGCCGTGCACGGATTCCACCTTGCCATGGTGCCTATGCCTGATGCTGCAGGAAGATCACAAGCATGTCAATCCTGTCACCCGACACACTTCCAAAACCCTAATATGAATGACGACACGAACCCGTTCCGTGTCACAGACAGATATGGTGAAGCAAGATTCTCTAAAGGGGATATCAGAAATTCCGGTGGTGGATGTTATGTAAGACGTGATGCACACTCCAACCCTAATGCAAAACCTCCATTCTTCCTTAATGCTTATGGTAAATGGCAGCTTGAGAACGTTGCGACCAAAGATGAGCATGGTAAAGATGCCGGTGAGCTTAGAGGTCTATACTGTACGAACTGTCACACGAAAGTGGCACAAGCACTGTATGCTGCAGATGACTTGACCAATGATTCTAAACAAGAGGGTAAAACACTTAGAAACAAATCTCTTAAAGAAATGGTGGCAGGTATCACAGGTGGGGATATGAAGAAATTTACCTCTTGGGCAGACCCTAAATCAACAGGTGATAAAGATGAAGTCCTTAGTTACTATGCAGATCACAAGTCTGCAACATTGGTGAAAAATGTAGGGAAAGACGGTAAACTGGATCTCAAGCCTTGGAACCATAAAACAGGTGGAGATGTACCGTATTCAGCAGCTTCTGCAGGTAATGACTGGTGGTTGGCAGCTTCTGAGCCTCACTGTGCGGATTGTCACTTGGCACCGTTTGTTGAGCAAGATACCGGTGGGAAATACTTCCCGATCGATCAGCCTAACAAATATTCACTCTATAGATACTCCAAAGCACATGGTAACCTAGCGTGTCAAACATGTCATGAGTCAACGCATGGTCTTTACTCTACACGATATGACGGTGATGAAAGATCTGTAGATGTGACAACACACCAGCAAGCACTTCAATATAGTCCTGATGGTAAATATACCGGACCGGTTACCTGTACTGCATGTCACACGGTCAATAATAATGGTGTACCTGTGCAACTCGATGGTACGGAGTATGCCAATGACTATTGGGCTTCGGTCACACTGGCTCACTTCATGAGAGAGGGAGACCAAAAACTTTCAGTTAAAGAGTTGGTTAAAAAATACCCTTATAAAAAATCTGCACAAATTGTGAAAGAGGGTTGGAAGTAATCCAACCTCTTGGAACTTACCATCTACATGGTAAGTTCCATTTCCCTTCTTTCTTGAAGGGTTTTTACTCCACTTTTTCTAAACATACACTCAATTTTCAAACACTGAAATGTATCACCCCTCTCTGTTTATGACTTGCACTTCACGCTTTATCACTATTTTTTAAGTGCGATAATGATATTTCGTATATAGATAATAAATCCAAAAAGTTGCCCTAACAGCAGAACAGGGTCTTTTCTGAAAATAGCATAACTTAAGATCATAAATGAACCGGTCAGACTTATCACCCAAAAGCCAAGTGGGAGATGGGATCTTTTCATCCGTTCTGAGTAGATCCATTGATAGACAAACCTGAATGTAAAAAGAATTTGTCCAATGCTCCCCCAAAGTAAAAGGAACAAAGGGATATCCTCATTTTTAAATAACCGGTGCATATCGATCTCATTATTGTTGTAGCCATAAAGCACAATGAGTGCAGGGAAGATCCATAAAAAGATCTGTAGCGCATAGGGGATCTTTCTCCAAGATCCTTGGAGCTGCATATTTCTTATATAGATAAAATAGGTGATTGACTGCCCCAACATGATAGCAAAGTCATCACGTAACCACCCATAGACAAAGAGTAAAAAAGAGGCCATAAGGCTTAATTCCCAAAATAGTTCCGGGGTCAGTACTTTTTTCACTTTTTCGGATTGTATCCATTGTACAAGCAAACGTGCTGAAAAAAGAATTTGTGCACTGAATCCTATAACATAGACAAAGGATCCATACGAGAGCCATCCACTACTCATACAGTATCGTTACTCTCTTCGACTTTATAAGTAATGTATCTGCTTTTCATCCAGCGGTAGGCAAAGGCATCTTGAAGCGGCTTGATGGAACGGTTAAAGATATTGAATTTTGATACCCCTGCAGTGCGTTCAAAATGCTGAACATTTTTTTGCTGTATCTCTCCACCCTGAAGTTTGATCAGTGCAGGAATAAAACGATGCATCCCATCAAAAAATGGTATTTTTTTTGCCACATCGGCTTTCATGACCTTGAGGGGGCACCCTGTATCGATCACGCCATCATCGATCAATGCACGTCTGATCGAATTGGCAAAAGAGGATTGTACTTTCTTGCTTAACGTGTCTTTTCGCTTACCTCGAAATCCAATGACCGCTTCATACTGATCTATCTCTTCAAGCAGCAGATCAAAGTCAAACGGTGTGGTTTGAAGATCTGCATCGATATACCCGACAAGCTCTGTGTCACACACATCAATACCTGCCTTGATAGCCGTACTCAATCCATAGTTTTTATCAAATTTTATATAGCTGAAATCATCTTTTTTACAAATTTCCACAATTTTCTCAAAACTGCCATCCGTAGATCCGTCATCCACAAATATTACCTTACTTTTGGTCTGACTTTGAGCAAAATACTCTGTAAACGTAGCCTCTATCCTATCTAGGTTGTCAACCTCGTTGTAGACAGGTACGATGATACTCATTCTATAGTTATTTTTCATATTATCCTATTTCCATATGTATGTGTTTTAATATAGATTTCCAGTATTATAACGTACTATAATATAAAAGCTCTCAATGATTTTCCAGTCATGCATATTTGCTGTACTCTCATGGAGTATTTTGATTGAACTTCCATAGGCTAGAGACAAAATTTCAACCATTGAAAATGATGTTAAAGAGAATAAGGATATACTTTCCGTCACATACCCCATCATACGTTTTAGACTCAATAAAGAGTGCATTCTCTCAGTAAAAGTTAAAACGATATGTATTTGATCTCTACTGAAGGAAAAAAGTACAAGTCAGGATAAAACATCTCTCCATTCCCTTTTTCATACTCATTCTGGTAGCGGCTATCGGCATCTATTTTCGTCCTCTTTGGATCATCGATGAAACTCGTTATCTAAGTGTCGCATGGGAAATGTGGGATAAAGGCTCCTTTTTGGTTCCACTGCTCAATGGTGAGCCCTACCACCACAAACCTCCATTTATATTTTGGCTGGTGCATTTGAACTGGGCCCTTTTTGGTGTGAATGAGACCACTGTACGTTTCATACCTATGTTGTTTGGTTTTGGGACACTGGTTCTGGCCTATAAACTCTATCTTGCACTGTGGAAAGAAGATGTACAGGGTGCCCAGAACACCCTTCTGATCTTGGCAGGTACCTTGATATTCACCTTTTACAATTCGCTTTTTATGTTTGATATCATACTGACATTTTGGGTATTTGTCAGTGTCTTAGGGATCGTACAGGCCGTACAGAAACAGACCCTTTCCTCATTTGTCCTTATCTCACTTTCGTTCGGATTTGGTATACTGACCAAAGGACCGGTCATCTTAGTACACCTTCTGCCGCTCTTATTACTGGCATCCTATTGGAGTACTCAAAAAATAGAAAAAAGTGTTTATCTTAAATTCTTCTTTGCATTTTTAGGGGGTGTCATCATTGCACTTTGCTGGGCGATCCCGGCAGGTATCGCAGGTGGTGAAGCGTATCAACATGCTATCTTTTGGGGCCAGACAGCCGACAGGATGGTAAACTCTTTTGCACACCAAAGAGCTATTTGGTGGTATCTTGCTCTCTTACCACTACTCCTTTTCCCATGGTCATTCCATAAGGCATTCTATACTTCATTCAGACAGACCACGATGGATCACGGGTTGAAAATGCTGTTGACTTGGATACTCTCTGCACTGCTTATATTTTCATTTATCAGCGGTAAACAGGTACATTACATCTTGCCTGAAATTGCTGCATTTTCCCTCTTAGCTTCAAGGGTTCTCACGACTGCTGCACCTAAGATGAAAGGCTATACAAAGTCTCTGGGGTATACCTATCTTTTCTTTGCCATACTATTTGCCATTGCACCTTTTGTTGCACCAAAATCCATCACATTTCCTGTAGACCACACTGCTTTTTTACTCTCTGCTTTTTTACTGTTCCTTCTTGGACTCTATCTGTTAAAAAAGCATTTCAATCTGCAACATAATGCCATCAAAGCCATGGCATTAAGTATTGTAGTCGCTGTTTTTACCGTACATTTTTCCATTCACAATTTTTTAGCTGCACAAGATATTTCAGACTTTTCACAAAAAATATCATCCTTGCAACAAAAAGGTATACCCGTAGCACAGGATAAAAAATACCATGACCAATTTCATTTGTTGGGAAGACTTCATGATCCTATCATCGTGTTAGCAGGGAAAAAAAAGATCGCTACGTTCATAGAGGAGCATCCTGATGGCATGATCATCACCTATCGAAGAAAAAAGGATATGCATAAGATCAATCAAGATCTTATCACGCAAAAAACAAGCTTCAAAGGGAAATATGCCATCCTTATCAAGGCTGACCTCTACGATAAACTAGATCGTACACCATAAGATCAGAGTTACTACTTCTTCTTCAAAAATACACCACTCTCCACATGCTCCGTATGTGGGAACTGATCAAACAATGCTGCTTCAACCACATCATGCGTTTCTGTTAGAGTGACAAGATCCCTTGCAAGTGTTTCAGGATTGCAGGAGATATAGATGATATTTTCTATATGTGAAATGAGTCCTATGGTCCCCTCATCCAGTCCGGCTCGCGGCGGATCTACCAATACCGTACTGAAATGGTAACTTTCCAGATCTATCCCTTGGAGTCTGGAAAACGCTCTTACACCATTCAAAGCCTCTGTCATCTCTTCTGATGCCAGTCTTGCAAACGTAATATTTTCAACACCATTCAATGCACAATTCTCAAGTGCCGCATGGATGGAGCGTTTACTGATCTCTGTAGCCAGTACTTTATCAAAGTAGTGTGAGAGAGGCAGTGTAAAGTTCCCCAGACCGCAATAACTCTCTAAGAAGTCACCATATCCTACGGTTTTGGCTTGCTTGATCGCCCACTCAATCATTTTAACATTCACTGTAGGATTTGGCTGGGTAAAACCGCTTTCATACTGATGATAGGAAAATCTTTTCCCATCGATATCCAAGGTTTCTGTCACATACTCATCCGAAAGGATCACTTTTTGTTTACGGCTTCGTCCCATGATCTTGCAGTTGAGTTCCACTTCAAGTTTCTTAGCCTCAGTACTCCAAGTATCATCGAGTTTTCTATGATAGAGCATGGTAATAAGACATTCATCACTGGTCGTAGCCAAAAACTCCACAGCAAAAAGCCGTTGTTTCAACACCTCAGTGGATGCATTGATCTTCTCAAGTAGCCTCCACATACGTTTCTCTATAGGTTTGATGACTTTGGGACACTCTCCTATGGTGATGGCACCTTTTTTCTCAATATTCCCCATCGCATAATCACACCTTTCACCCTCATGCCAGATACGAAACTCTGCTCTGGCTCTATAGTGATCGGTAGGCGAATCAAACACTTCCAAGACCCCCTGATAAAAAGGAGCCAAGAGCCCGGAAACCCTCTGCGCTTTTTGCTTTAATTGTTCCTCATACCCTATCTCATAAAGTCCGCAGGAGCCACAACTTCCAAAATGTTTACAGTTCAAATTTCATACCTTTAATTTGCATTGGATATAATCACAATAATAAAATATATTTGTAATTTTACCCAAAAGGTCCAAAATGTCTATAAGTGTTGTCATACTCGCAGCAGGTCAAGGTACAAGAATGAAGTCCACGACCCCAAAAGTACTTCATGCAATTTCCGGAAAACCTATGCTCTTCCATGCCATTGATGCAGCGCAAAAGATCTCTGATGACATTACAGTGGTACTCTACCATCAGGCTGCACGTATTCAAGAAGCCATAGAGGCCCACTACAGCGGCATACATTTCCATATGCAAGATGCCGAGCAGTTCCCTGGTACGGGTGGGGCTATGAAAGGTGTGAAGGTCACACATTCCAAAGCATTGATCCTCAATGGTGACATGCCGCTTGTCACGATGGACGCACTGGAGTCACTGATGCAGGGAGATGCTGACATCAACATGTCTGTGATCAAACTCGACAACCCTTCCGGTTATGGACGTGTGATCATCAATCAGGATAAAGTCGTAGAGATAGTAGAAGAGAAGGACTGCATTCCTGCACAAAAAGAGATACAAACTGTCAACGCAGGTGTCTACTGCGTTAAAAAGGAATTACTGGAAAGTTACATCCCTCTTCTCAGTAATGATAATGCCCAAAAAGAGTACTACCTTACAGATATCATCAAGATGGCAGTAGATGAAGGGAAGATTGTACATCCTGTCATTGTGGAAGAAGAGGAGTTCAAAGGGGTGAACTCCAAGCTCGACCTTGCACATGCAGAAGAGATACTTCAAAGACGTATCAAAACAGAGTGGATGAAAGCAGGTGTCTCTATGCGTTTGCCAGAGACCATTTATATTGATTCACGCGCTACTTTTGAAGGCGAATGTATCTTGGAGAATGGTGTGAGCATCCAGGGTGCTTCACATATTATTGCATCACACATTAAAACACACTCTGTCATAGAAGATGCACATATAGAGAATTCCGATGTAGGGCCTATGGGAAGAGTAAGGCCACATTCAAAACTCATTGACACACATATCGGCAACTTTGTTGAAGTGAAGAAATCAACACTGACAGGGGTCAAAGCCGGACACCTCGCTTATATAGGAGATGCAACCATAGATGAAGGTACGAACATCGGTGCAGGTGTCATTACCTGTAATTACGATGGAAAGCACAAATACCCGACCAAGATCGGTAAAAATGTCTTTGTGGGTTCAGATACACAACTGGTTGCACCTGTGACCATAGAAGATGATGTGATGATAGCAGCAGGAAGTACCATCAACAAAAATGTGGCTCAGGGTGAACTTGCCATCTCAAGAGCACCTCTGAGAACTGTCAAAAATTTCTTTTATAAATTTTTCGGAGATAAATAAGATGCAGATTGATCTAACGGGTAAATCAATACTCTTGGGGGTCACAGGCAGTATCTCTGCCTATAAGGCCTGTGAGATAGCCCGCCTATTTGTCAAAGCAGGTGCCCAGGTACATGTTGTCATGACTCCCTCCGCCGAGCGTTTTGTTTCAGCACTCACATTTGAAGCACTCACTCGTAATGCTGTTTTAACAGAGAAGAGTGAATCCTGGGCCAGTGAGCTCAATCATATAGAACTGGGTAAAAAGTGTCATCTGTTTTTGATCGCCCCTGCCACTGCCAATACCATTAACAAGATCGCACAGGGGTTTGCGGATAATATTTTAACCCAGACAGCATTGGCATTTAAAGACAAGATACTTATCGCTCCTGCAGCCAATACACAGATGCTGGCTAAGACTCCTACATGCAATGCCCTTACCTTTTTAGAAGAGAATGCGTATACGATCATCAATCCCCAGGATAAACTCCTTGCCTGCGGAGATGTGGGGTCTGGTGCACTGGCTGAACCGACCGAGATATTTTTTGAAGTCGCCAAAGCATTATATCGTGATCCATTTTGGGAAAATAGATCAGTCATTGTTACGGGTGGAGGCACAAGAGAAAAGCTGGATGAAGTACGCTATATATCAAATTTCTCATCGGGTAAAATGGCAAAATCGCTCTGCATTGCACTCTATTTAAGAGGTGCCGATGTCTCATATATCTCTACGATGGGATTCGATGGTCTACCTTCTGCCATTACCACGATAGCAGCCGATGATGCACAGGATATTTTGGAGGCCACACAACACGCTATTCAAAAAGTGACCACAGAGGGCCATACGATGAAAACACCTTATTTGTTCATGGTGGCAGCGGTTGCAGACTTTACGCCCAAAGCACCACAAAGTGGTAAACTGAAGAAATCCATGCTAGGTGAATCATGGAGCATTGAACTCAAGCAGACTACGGATGTACTGGCTTCTATTGATAAAAGTGCTATCAAAACTGTAGGCTTTAAAGCTGAAATGGATACACAGGAAGGATTGAACAATGCCATAGCCCTTTTAGATAAAAAAGGTGTGGATGCTGTGTGTTATAACCTTTTAAAGGATGCCAAAAGTTTCGGTGGTAACGAAAATGAAATTACATTTATTACCAAAGAGAGACACGTTGCTCTAGGACGTTCAGATAAACTCACTCTCTCCAGTCAAATACTTGATGAATCAAAAAAACTCATCCATAAAGAAGTATCCAATGTCTAAAAACTCAATCAAACATCTTGCCATCATCATGGACGGTAATGGAAGATGGGCAAAAGAACGCGGCCTCAATCGTACCAAAGGACATGAAGCAGGTGCAGAGGTTATTCGTGATATTACAACGTATTGTGCTGCACATCCAAGCATAGAGACAGCAACTTTTTATGCCTTTAGTACTGAAAACTGGAAACGTCCCAAACTAGAAGTGGAATTTCTGATGAAACTGCTTGACAAATACCTCCAAAAAGAACTGGAAACCTATCAGTCACATAATATCCGTTTTCAAGCTATCGGGAATATTGAAGCCTTTAGCAAGTCTCTACAGGAACGTATTAAAAAAACGGAAGCACTCACCAAAAACAATTCCAGCCTTACGCAGATACTGGCATTAAATTATGGTGGACGCGCAGAGATAACCTCTGCGGTAAACAGCCTCATTTCAGAGGGTAGGAAAACGATCACGGAAGAGGATATCTCTGCAGCATTGCAAACGCCTTATAGCGATATCGATCTGCTGATCCGTACCAGTGGGGAAGAACGTATCTCCAACTTTCTGTTGTGGCAGATCTCTTATAGTGAATTCTATTTCACACCTACACTCTGGCCTGACTTTTCAAGCAAAGAGTTAAAGCAGATCATAGAAAATTTTGAACAACGTACACGTCGCTTTGGAGGCATTCAATGATAGAAACAGTGATAGGTATCCTTATTTTTATATTTGGCATTATGATAGGGTCATTTTTGAATGTGGTCATTTACCGTATACCTAAAGGAGAAAGTATTGTTTTCCCTGCATCCAAATGCCAAAGCTGCCAAACCCCGCTTAAGTGGTATCATAATATCCCTCTTTTTTCATGGATGGCACTGGGTGGTCAATGTGGTTTTTGTAAAGAGAAAATATCTGTACAATACCCGATCGTTGAATTCCTGACAGGTATCATCTTTCTTGCGCTCTACTTTAAATTGGGATTGGTCTGGTACCTTCCTTTCATTGCTGCCTCTTTTGCTGCATTGCTTGCCCTGGTGATGATCGATTTCAAATATATGGCAGTCCCTGACAATGTAAACTTTGCTGCACTTATCTTTGCCCTTGTACAACCTGAATTTCTAATGGCACTTCTCTATGCAAGTATCGCTGCGGGAGGACTTTACCTTATAGGCCTGCTCTCCTCACTGATCGCAAGAAAACAGGCGATGGGTGGTGCCGATGTCATTGTTGCCGGGACGATGGGTGCGCTGCTTGGATTCCCAAACTTTTTTGTTGCACTCTTTCTCTCTGCCTTGTTGGCCATGATACCGGCACTGATATGGAGAGACAAAGGTGTACCGTTTGTACCTTTCTTGGCGCTAGCCACATTTATTGTCTATCTCTATGATACACAAGCCACACAACTCTTGGAAACAATCATTTATGGTTAATGTAAAAGGCTATATATCATCAAACTTCACCAAGTCGTTTTTGACGATATTTCTGCCATTTTTTATTATTATATCTCTTGTATTTTTTGTGAAAATATCCTCACTGACCTCTAAGATACAGATCAATTTTACCGAATTGATCCTGCTTTACAGTTACTCTATACCGGAGATCATTTTTTATACGATACCCCTCTCTTTTGTCGCTGCTTTGGCAAATGTACTGATCAATCTCTCCCAAGGCAATGAACTCATTGCCCTCTATGCACTGGGACTGAAAGCGAAGAAGATACTCAACAGTCTGTTAATCCTCGGTCTTCTTTTCTCACTCCTCCTGGCGAGTATCTCTTTTCTGGCTATGCCGTTGAGTAAACAATTCTACAAAGCCTTTAAAGAAGAGAAGAGAAATGAAGCAAAACTGAACATCGTTCCCGGTGAACTGGGCCAAAAGTTTGGAGACTACTATATGTATGTCAAAGAGAAAACAGATGATACCTTCCATGATATCGTGATCTATAACCGTACGAATAAAGCAGATGAACAGTTCTTTTCATCTCAAACGGGTCAGATCAACACCTATGAGAATGTGACTTCACTCCTTCTCCACAAGGGATATGGTTATACCTATGAAGAAACCAAATTACAGCAGGCAGAATACGAGACAATGGAAGTGTTCGACAGGTCAAAAAGCAAAGGATTTCAATTTCAAACTATCCTCTCTTATTGGAGTGAAGGGTCAGAGAACAAAGAGAAGGTTATGCACAGAATTCTATTTTATGTTTTCACAAGCCTCATTCCTTTGCTTTCAGTGTACCTCATTGCATCCTTTACCATGATCAACCCCCGTTATCAACAGAACCGTTCATTTTTCATCATCTTTATTACTACACTCTTCTTCTATGTCATTGCATCTTCTTTAGAGAAATGGGGGAATCCTCTTATCTTGATCCTTATTATCAGTATGGTCGCGATACTCAGTCAGTGGCTCTTCAAGAAACGTGTAGCCAAATACTTCTAATGGTCCCACTATGCGTGTAAAAGCTGTGATAAGTTATGATGGAAGCCACTATCAGGGTTTCCAGAGACAAAAATCTACCAAAATGACCATCACTGCTGCTATAGAAGAAGCACTCTCCTCTTTACAGATAGATTCCCCTATCGTCGGGAGCGGGAGAACAGATGCCGGTGTCCATGCTACGGGTCAGGTCATACACTTTGATCTACCGGATTTCTGGCATGACCTGGAGAGACTCAAGCATAATTTAAACCGAAAATTAACGGATATCGCTTTTAAACATATCTCTGTTGCCAGCAATGATTTTCATGCACGCTTTAGTGCAAAAAAAAGAGTCTACCGTTATGTATTTAAAACACACAGACCGTCTGTCTTTGAACAAAAATATATTTCATATTACACATCATTTGATCCAGTTCTACTGATCAATGCACTCAACATATTTGAAGGTAAACATGATTTTAATTTCTTTCATAAGACAGGCACCATCACTCATACCACTGTTCGGGAGATCTATCATGCCACATATATTGAGCGTAACGGATATCATTTTATCTATTTTGAAGCCAATGGCTTTCTTCGCTCTCAGGTACGTATGATGGTGGATGCAGCAATGCTTTGTGCCAAAGGTGAGATGAGTGAAACACAACTTCATGAACAACTCTCATGCCAGAAAAAACACACCACCAGACTCGCTCCTCCTGAAGGACTTTATCTGGCAAGAATTATCTATGGATGACCCTTTTCTTTTTCAATCCACATTTTTTTGTTAGAATAGGATAATATTACAGCAAGGATACACTTTTGAAAAAACTTTTAATTTTTACTGCCCTATTATCTTTTTCTCATGCAATAAGCGAAATGGAAGAACTCTACCTGCAAAATGGATGCAACGGATGCCATGGAATGTATGGAGAAGGTATGGGCGCATCCCCAAGACTGCAAGGGATTCGGGAAGATATCTTACTGAGAAGACTGAAAGACCTACAAAAAGGAAAGACCCGTTCTGCTTTTGGTACTATTATGATATCCTTTGCCAAGGCACTGGATGAAAATCAAACCAAAGCAATGGCAAAGTATCTGCCCAATTTAAAAACAAAAGTGAATGAAGAGCGCTATGAGATAGAGTATACCCCCGAAGGGGATGGCGGATCATAAATAGCGTTTTGACTTAATGTGTAGCAATTTCGGGCTGCACCATCTCTTCTGGCATTCCTTCAACCTGTAGTGGTTCTCCTGCTTCTTTCACTTCAGTTTCAACACTTTCAGTGATAGCTTCAACAGAGGTGGTCTCTGCGGCTGTGTTTGGCCCGGCCTGGGTAGTGTTCGTTTCAGTAGTCTCTTCACTCTCAGCTTCTGCTGAAGCTTTCATCTCATCCAACTCGTCTATAGTTTCATCAAGTTCCTCTTGTACATCAAAAAGTTCATCATCGAGTACTTTGACCTGTTCAACATTCAGACCATGCTTGTAAACAAGTTCTCCACCCTCTTCACCTTGTTCAAAAATCCCTGCAACAAATACGATAAGGATCACTACATAGATGGCTCTTATAACACTTTTATCTGTAATCATTGAGAGCACTTTAAAGAGTAAGACAACCCATGATGCCAACATCAGGTAAGTCCCTAGGTTTTTGTGCTCGCTTAGGGCTGCTTTAGCCGCATCATTCAATGTAGGGTAGGCTTCGCTTCCATCCACCAGTCCTGTAAAATATGCGCCAACCGCTGCTAACACAGTTAAAAGGATCAGAAAGAGAGACATACCGCTGATTGCTTTCTTTCTCATCACTAGATTGACAAGCTCCAACAAGAGGATCACAACAGGTAAGGCGACCACAAAGTGGTCTACGATAGGGTGCCATAAAAGAGGGATATCAAACGGGAGTTCTATTTTGGGTAATGTGATAGCTGGTAACTGCATACTGATTTCCTTTTTCTAATAGTTTTCTTTTTTAAGATTATAGTGATTGATTATAACACAAATGCATTAAAAGGGTTTAACCACGACCATAATAACGATAAATATCATTAGTAGGGTCGGTATTTCATTATAGACCCTAAAGTATTTGCTGCTTTTATAGTGTGGATTATCGATCAGTGTTCTACGAATACTCTCTAAAGAAAAATGATAGGCTACAAGAAAAGCAAGCAGCAACAATTTGGCATGCATCCATCCACCACTTGAAAAAATACCTGAATTCAGATAGAGCATAAAAGCACCGGAAATGATCGTTGCCCACATGGCCGGTACACCAATATACTTAAAAAGTTTATACTCTTGAATTTCCACAATATCTGTAAATGCTTTCGTATCGGCATTTTCGCGATGATAGATGAACAGCCTCGGCAAATAGAACAACATCGCCATCCAAGAGACAAAGCTCATCACGTGAAATGCCAAAACCCAACTGTAATATTCCATCTATTCCTCCAAAATTGTAAAATCGCTAGTACTCGGGACTACTAACTGCAGTCTTTTATAATACCCTAGAAGGGCATAGTCTATCTTTAGTTTTGATCCATTGGGTGGTGTACTTTTCTTCTTTTTAAAATAGATGGGGATTTTTCGGCCTTCCGTATAAAAATGTCCGTTTTTAACGGTTCCTACAAGCTCCCTCACCACTTCATTTTGTCTGTAGGAGATTTCTTTGGAGAGATCAGAAGCACCGAGCATAAATTTCGATACTTTCTCTTCTTCTTTCTCTCGTAGTACATAGACATGGGTTAACTCTTTTAAGCCATTATACGTCTTCAGTCCCCGCACGAGCAGATCATATTTTTTACCCGCTTCAAGTTTGTAGGCACATCCATAGAGAAAAACTCCTCTGCCCTCTTTGGTTTGTTTAATAAGCGCATTGTCTCTTTGTTTCCAGACCACTACCGCATTTTCAAGTACCACTTCATCCTCTAGTGACTCTGTGGTATAAAAATAGGCTATTTTTTCTGTTTTTCGTTCTTTTGTACAGGACACTTTATCCTTCCCTGCTTCATAGGGTGTTGTATCAAAATAGGCATAGAGAGGCAGATGGTCAGAATAGCCTTTTCCACTGTGCTTTCCATGATGATATTCCCACCGATGAATATAACCTTGTTTTGTGAAAAGATACCCTTTTCTAAATACATGAAAAGAGTTGTTCACGTACTCTATACCCTTTTTGTCAAAGAGTGCCGGAGGCAGAATTATATGATCCGCTGTACCTTTTCTACCATAAAATTTTGTGTTCCATCTTTGGTCCAAAGAGAGCTCTTTCCATAACGTATAATGTGATCCTTTGACTCCCTTGATCATCAAAGATTCATCTACCATCCTGTTCCCCTCCGCTACTCCGAGAATATGATGAAGGCCTGTTTTCCCATGGGTGTCATCGATCTTTTTTTCAAGGCTTAAATGTGCATCATACTCTGTATTAAAATCACCAAGAACAATATAGGGTTGTCTATTTGAGAAGGTATCCAAACGCTTCTTCAGTGCCTTTGCATACTTCACCCGTTTACTTTCATACCCCTGATAGGCCCTTGACTTCCAATGGTTGACAAATATCCATAAAGGTTCACCTTTTATATCAACCTCAACTTCAAGTATATTGCGTACATTCGGAGC
Organism: Sulfurovum sp.; assembly: GCA_050304115.1. Taxonomy (GTDB): domain Bacteria; phylum Campylobacterota; class Campylobacteria; order Campylobacterales; family Sulfurovaceae; genus Sulfurovum. Next base: position 14,681 of record JBNLDB010000011.1, read on the forward strand.
GTAGCTTACCTGTAACTCTTTTTGCTTTTTAATGGGAAATCGTGAGAGCAAAGCCACTTGTATAGGGGCATTTTTCTTCGATGTGATCGCAGCATACCTATATCCGCATCCTACACGTGAAAGCCGTTTTTGAAGTTGCGCAAAAATGTTGGCATTCTCTATCTCCTGCAACCCAAGGATATCTGCATCTAGATCACAAATGACCTCAGCTGTATGGTTTAGTTTTATATCGACCATACGTTTTGTCCAGTTATGTTTTACCGTGTAGTTATCATACTCCGTACCGACATACTCTGCATCAAAAAGGTTTTCCACATTGTATGTGGCTACTTTAAAAGGTTTGGCAACAATAAAGAGTGGCAGTAAAAATAAAAGTAAGTAGCGCACGTCATATCCAGTAGTTTTAATGATATTCTATCGAAGTAAGAAAAAGAATACGATAATATGACATATTGTCATATAAAGAATAAGAATATTTAGATTGAAAACCTCATAAAGTTATAAAGTTTATAAGGTTTTGATAGAATGCCTGCTTACCACTAATACTTTTACAGCTAGTATCACTGTTCTTGTTGGGTCATTTTCTGGTAGACACCTAAACCAATTACAAACATCACAGCAG
>JBNLDB010000012.1:0-14986 GCA_050304115.1 Sulfurovum sp.
CGACAAATTTGATACCCAGTCCAAATATATGAAAGCGCTCTATGAGCAACTCACTTTTGAACTGGGGCGTTTTGATGTCAAACCACATACGATAGAAACGCTTTTCATAGGCGGGGGTACACCTTCAACCGTGGAGCCCGAACTTTATGCTCCTATTTTTGAACTGCTTCATCCCTACCTGAAAAGAGGCGCAGAGATCACCACAGAAGCAAACCCGAACTCCGCAGGCAAAGCGTGGCTTGAGGGTATGAAAAAACTTGGTGTGAACCGTGTCAGTTTCGGGGTACAGAGCTTTCATGCACCAAAACTCAAAGCACTGAACCGGGCACATAATCCACAGCAGGCCAAAGAAGCCATACAGACCGCCAAAGCACTTGGATTTGAGCATCTCTCTTTGGATCTGATATATAACTACCAGGGTGACACAAAAGCACTGCTTTTAAATGACATAGAGGAAGCCTTTTCTCTGCCTATCGATCATATCTCAGCCTATGAACTTACCATAGAGGACGGTACAAAGTTTTCAATGACACCTGAGGTAAGACAGGAGAATGAGGACCTTGCTTTCTTTGTCACCGATGAGATCGAAAAGCGGGGTTTTAAAGCCTATGAGATCTCAAACTTCGGTACCTACCAGAGCAGACATAACAAGGGGTACTGGGAACTCAAGAATTATATAGGTGCAGGGGCCGGTGCCGTGGGTTTTTTAAAGAACAAACGTTTTTATCCCCAAACCGATATTGAAGCCTATGTTGCAGATCCGCTTCACATCACGGAAGAAGTCCTCACTCCGGATGAACTGCTGACAGAAAAGATTTTTTTAGGCTTGCGCAGCAGTGTGGGTGTAGAGAAAGCCCTGCTTACAGAAGCCATGATACAAAAAGCAGATACCCTTTGTGAAAAAGAGAAACTGCGTTGCGATGAGACACATTACTATAATGATAATTTCTTCTTGAGTGATGAACTCGCACTCTACATTTTAGGATAATTCGATAAAATACAGCAATTAAATTACAAGGTATATTATGTTTGGTATCGGCTTTACTGAGTTACTTCTCATTTCCATTGTTGCGATACTCTTTTTGGGGCCAGATAAACTACCTCAAGCGATGATAGAGGTAGCCAAATTTATCAAAGGTGTCAAGAAGACTGTAAGCGAAGCAAAAAGTTCTCTTGAAGAGGAGATGAAAATTGCAGATCTTAAAGAAGAAGCACTGAATTATAAAAAACAACTGGATGAGGCAACGAACGAACTTAGAAATTTTAAAAACATAGATTTTGATGAGTTTGAGGAGGAGATCTCAACAGAGTCTTCTAAAGCAGTGTCCAAAGAGACAAGATCTGAGGGTGAAGAGACAGCCCAAAAAGAGACTGTTGCCACACAGGTTGAGGCAAAAAACGACACGGTAACATTTACAAAGCCCAAAAAGCAAAAGAAAAAAGAAGCGACGGATGAAACAACAGATAAACCTGAAGGTGATGCGTAATGTTTAGTGAACTCAGACCCCATCTCGTTGAACTACGAAAAAGACTCGGACTCTCAGTACTTTCGGTATTTATTGCATTCATCATTGCATTTTTCTTTCATGAGGCGATATTGGCATGGATCACAGCACCGTTAAATGAAGCACTGGACCAAGTGGCACACCTTTCGAAAAAGGCTGCCGAGGGTATGGTAACGACCCACCAGGTCGGTGGTGCATTTTTTGTCGCGCTGAAAGTTTCATTTTTTGCTAGTCTGCTCGGTGCACTGCCGTTCATTCTCTATCAGATCTGGCTTTTTGTTGCACCTGGCTTGTACAACAATGAAAAAAAGATGATCCTTCCCTTTGTGATCGGCGGTTCGATCATGTTCTTTGTGGGTGTGCTCTTTGCCTACTATGTCGTAACGCCGTTTGGATTCCAATTCCTCATCACCTTTGGTTCTTTTCTCTATACACCGCTGATCAATATTGAAGATTATGTCGGATTTTTTACAAAGATCATGATGGGATTCGGTATTGCATTTGAACTGCCGGTATTTGCCTATTTCTTGGCCCTTCTCGGCCTTGTCACAGATAAAACACTCAAAGACTTTTTTAAATATGCGGTACTGATCATCTTTGTGGTGGCTGCACTGCTTACGCCGCCGGATGTACTGACCCAGCTTCTTATGGCTGCACCGCTTGTCCTCCTTTATGGTCTCTCTATCCTCATCGTACGTGTGGTCAATCCACACGTTGAAGATGAGGATGAAGATGAAGATGAAGAAACTGCCCAAAGCACACACTAATCCCCGGTATGAATGAAGAGCTTCTGACAAAAAATTATGACTATGAACTCCCCGAAGGGTTCATAGCGACGACCCCTGTCCAACCCAGAGACCATGCGAAACTGCTGGTGTATGACAGAAAAACTGACACAGTCACCCATACTACGTTCAAACACTTACTGGAGTATCTTCCAAAAGGGTGTGACGTATTTCTCAATGACACACGCGTCATTAAAGCACGTATTTTTGGTCATAAAAAATCACTCAACAACCAGGGCGGAGGGCAGGTAGAACTTCTCTTTAACAAACCCCTTGACGCACACCATTATCTGGTACTCATCCGAGGTAAGGTCAAAATAGGCACAGAACTCCTGTTTGATGATGGGCTTGTGGCTACGGTGACAGGGTTAAATGATGACGGTTCACGTATCGTGACATTTACACATCATGGCAAAGAGATACGTTTTGAAGAGTTGGTGCTGGTGCTTGATACCATAGGGCATATCCCTTTGCCTCCCTATATGCAAAGAGAAGACAACAAGGAAGATGAAACAGATTATCAAACGCTCTTTGCCAAAAATGCCGGTGCTGTGGCTGCCCCCACTGCCTCATTGCATTTTACCCCTGAACTTTTCGCGGCGTTAGAAAAAAGACATAAGACACATACTGTGACACTCCATGTGGGTGCGGGGACCTTTAAACCCGTCGAGGCCGAAGAGATACTTGACCACCCTATGCACTCTGAGTATTTTGAAATTCCTGAATCTTCAGCCAAAGTGCTTGAGAGTGACACCCCTGTGTTGGCCATAGGGACAACCGTGACCAGAACGATCGAGTATTATGCACGCACGAAAAAAACGTACGGAGAGTGTGATCTTTTCTTAAACCCTTCCAATCCTCCCCAAAGAGTCACCTATCTACTCACCAATTTTCATTTACCTAAAAGCACACTTATCATGCTCGTCTCTTCTTTTATCGGAAGAAAAAAAACGTTAGACTTATATCAAGAAGCCATAGAGAAAAAATATAGGTTTTTTTCCTATGGGGATGCGATGTTAATACTGTAGAAAGGTGTACCTATGAGAGTGAGACGGGAAAATATTTTACTGTTCATTTCAACCCTGTTTCTTTTGAACGGGTGTGCTCAAAAAAAACCCTACAACTACCCCAACTACGACATTATCAAACCTGAAAAAACCTGTACCCCTAACAGAAATAACATTCAAGATCTGCTCTACTCTTACCTTGGAAAACCGTACGTCTGGGCAGAAGAAGGGCCTTATGCCTTTGATTGTTCAGGGCTCACCTATAATATTTACGGATCCATGGGGATAGAGATCCCCCGTGTGGCGAGGGAACAGGCAAAAATGGGTAAACAGGTGAAATTCAAGAACCTCTATTACGGTGATCTTATCTTCTTTGGTTCTCCGAACAAAAGAAGTAAAAGGATCAATCATGTAGGTATCTATCTTGGGGATGGGTGGTTTGCACATGCCAGCAGTAAAGACAGAAAAGTGATAGTGAGTCATTTTGACAAAGAACCCATCTATGTCAAACGTATGAAAGTCTGTAAACGCTATTTGAGTGAAGATGAACGTGCCAAATATATGAATTGTGATGTACCGCTCAAAGAGATGAAAAGCACAAGTACAAAATATACCACACCGTGGCAGCCGGGGATGGAACTGCCTAAAAAAGCCGTACCGAGCTGACCCTTTGATGAAGAGACGTTTAGATAGATGTTGCTCCAGCAGTACAGTAAAAAGAGCGATAGATCTATCCGTGCCCCTTTTTCTGTTATGCCTGCTTACAGCATGTAAACCTGATCCACATCCTAATCATCCAGATTACAGTGTAAAAAAACCTGCCATCAAATATCAGCCGAGCAAACAGAGCCTTGAGAAGATGGTCAAAGAGCTACAGGGGCGTCCCTATGTATGGGCAGAAGAAGGGCCAAACCAGTTTGACTGTTCCGGATTTACCTATTACATGTACGGCAGTATGGGCATAGAGATCCCCCGTGTTGCCAGAGAGCAGGCAAAAAATGGTGACGAGATCAAAATGGATGAGTTGATCTATGGTGACCTGATATTTTTTGACACAGAAAAAAACCCCAAAGGGAATATCACCCATGTAGGGATGTACCTGGGTAACGGCTGGTTCACCCATGCGAGCACCACCGAATATGAGATCGTCTATTCCAATCTCAATACTTCACCCTATTATAAAAAAAGACTGCGTATCTGCCGAAGATATCTGCCTGCATCAAAAGAAAAGATCTCAATGGAAGATACAAAACCGTGGAGAACAAAAGAGGCTTTAAAGGCCAAAGCAGCTCCTGACACTACTACGCTGCCTAAAGTCACACAGAAACATGGCTTAGGCAACTTTTATGTACAGGTAGGGTCCTTCTCGGGAAGCCCCAAGGATGCTTTGCTGCATAAAATTACAAGAGCGGGATACCACTATAAACTCATCACATTTCCTCTCCATGGTAAAGAGATCACCAAACTACTCATAGGACCCTACAGACAAAGGTCCGATGCCCTAGCCCTTTTGGAACAGATCCGGACACAGATTCAAAAAGATGCGTTTATTGCAGAGATCCGTTAAAGGCAAAGCAGTGATCATGCAGCTGCAATATACTGCTCGATAGAACGATTCAGTGTTTGAATCTCTGATTTATACTTCTCATCATAATTGACCAGCAGATCATACTTCTTGTAGAGGATCTGATGCAGGATATCGTTGATCAATGCATGCATATCCTCTGCACCGATAGCACCTGTCAATCCTCTCATATCTATACATAGCATTTTAACCTGTTCATATCGGTGTTCTTGTATCAATTTGGTGAAGATCTCATCACTGGTACCATAAGCAGTTGCAAACTCTTTTAATATTTCACGATAGAGTGCTTCACTGTTATTGACATGGGTGATACCCTCATTAATATTGATCCCCTGATAACCCTGCCCCTCATTGATCACAATTTCTTTCTTCTCAGACTCTGCATCCCCAAGATATTTAGAGAATACCGTATAGAGTTTCCCTATACTGAGCGGTTTGGCTAAAAATGCATTGATACCGCAGTTGAACATCTTGTCTATTTCGCTCTCCAGGACCAGTGCTGTAAATGCAACGATAGGCATCGCATCATACTGACTCTCAAGACGTATCGTTTGTGTCGCTGTAAAACCATCCATGATCGGCATATTGATATCCATAAGTACCAGATCAAATGGCGTCTTGCTCTGCATCACCATCTCAACCGCTTCTTGTCCGTTATTTGCAACAGAGATATTCATTTCAGAAAGATGCAACAGGTTAAGCAATACTTTCTGGTTAATGAGGTTGTCTTCTACCAGCAGAATATTTTTTCCGGCAAAAGCTTTAAAAGAGTGTTGTGTGACGCCTTTTGTCTCGATCATATCTCTCCTGTAGGTTTGTGCCTTCTGTGTTTCACCTTTCTGTTCTTCTCTATAGACAGGTGCATTGATATCATACATATTGACGATCATTTCAAAAACACGCTCTTGGTTGAGTGGTTTAAAGAGGTGTGCATCGATCACCTCATTCTCAAGCTTCTGTTGATTGGAGACAAGCAATGAATGCAGTGCGATCACTTTCAGCTCTTTGTCTGTCTTGATACTATTAAGATACTCGTCCAATCTGATATCGAAAAGATCTTCATCCAGGATCACAATATCAAAAGTGGTTAAGTTAGGCATGGTTTTCATGAACTCTTTTTTGGAAAGTACCGTCACCTCATGTCTGAAGTAGGCGAACATTCTTTTGATAGCCAGCGCTGAATTATAATTACTGTCAACAATCATGACCTTTTTCTCTATCAATGTTTTCTCAGGCAGGCGGTATCTTCTCTGATCTAACTTGTTGAGTATGTCAAAAGGCAGGGTCAGTGTAAAGGTACTTCCTTTCTCTTCCCTGCTCTCAACAGTGAGTTTTCCCTGCATCATATCGACCAATGCATTGGCGACAAAAAGACCTAAACCTACATATTTACCCGTATCGACATCATAATAAGGTACGAATAGATTTTTCAGTGTTTTAGGATCGATCCCTTTCCCTTTATCAGTGAATTGGAACTGTAACTCCACACCTTCTTCAAAGGAATCGAACATAGAAACTTCCAATTTCACTTCATCCAGATCCTCTTGTCCCATCAGGTATTCAAGTATACTTTTGAGTGCTTGTCCCAAATGCAAAGAGTCCCCCACCAAATGTCGCGGGACATTTTTATGGATATCGAAAATAAGTTCAGCTTTGCTACCTAAAAATTGTGAGCATATGGATCCTGATATCTCATTCAATACGTTATTGATATTAAATGCTTCATTGACGATCTCAACCTGTTTTGATTTTAACCTAAGAAAATCCAAAAGGTCATTGGTCACATCTAAAAGCCTGCTTTCAGAACTTCCAAGCGTTGTATCTTTGTTGGTGGATGGTTTAGAGGGTTGATGGCTTTCTTCAAATGTCTGTTTCGCGAGAGTATGCACATTTTCACTCATATTGGCAAGCAGGAGATTTTGATTTCTTTCCATATCCAATTGTTTCTCGAACATGGACTTGTGTAACTGCTTCAACTTCTGGGTTTGATAAGATGTAACAAAGAGTATCGCTACACCCACTATTCCCAGAGCGAAAAGAGCGATCCATACCCAGAATATTTCCGATGCTGCACTCTGGTCTATCTGTGCATAACTTATACCGCTTAAACCTACAATGGCCATACTTATTTTGTTCAAATGCATACGATATTACCTTATTTCCATAATTTAATATTCTCCATGCTGACATTCCCTTTTATAATTCTATCGTAGGATTTTATTTTTTTACTTATTCAGAAGTATAATATTTTATATTATGACCAACCCAAACAAGAGCGTGCAATTGTGATACATCATGGAGGCATACCACTATTGGAGAAGATGAGTAAAGTTTGGGTACAATTTCACTATGAAATTAGCCAGTATAGATGTAGGACTTAAACGTATCGGTGTAGCGATCTGCCTGGATGGAAGTATCGTTCTACCCCAAAATGCCATCCTCAGAAAAAACCGTAATCAGGCGGCAAGAGATGTCAAAAGATTTTTAGAAGCGTGGGAGATAGAAAAACTCATCGTAGGTCTTCCTAAAGATGCTGAGAGTTCTGAAGAGATGGAGAGACGTATCAAACATTTCGTTTCACTGCTTGACCTGGATATAGAAGTATCCTATCAGGATGAACAGAGTTCCAGTATTGAAGCCAAAGAACTTACAATGGGCCAGTTCAAACATAAAAAAGATGGGAAACTCGATTCCATTGCTGCAAAGATCATCCTTGAACGATGGCTTTCAAAGCAGGACCTAAAGCCGCTTCTTTAATCCCTGAATTCGCTTGTATGCTTTGTTGATACTCTCCTCTGTTACCTCTCCGCTTTGAACCAGTGACTTGATGGTCTCGACCAGTGTTTTTGTACTGACAGTTCTTTTAGGGTCAAGCTGGTTCCCTATCAGTAAAATGTCATCCCCTGCATTGATCGCCAATTTGAGTGTCTTTTTCAACCCATACTTTTGACTGATCGCACCCATTTGAAGATCATCTGTGATCACCACACCATGATAGCCCAGTTTCCAACGTAACAGCTTGGTGATCGTATTGTAAGAGAGACTTGCAGGGTATTGGGCATCGATCTTCTGGTTAAAGACATGGGCGACCATGACTGTATCCGCCTTCTCTTTTAAAAGTCTATAAGGCTCAAGTTCAACCTCCTGCCAAAGGTTCGTTATATCGACAAAGCCTTTATGTGTATCCCCGACTGAAGAGCCGTGACCGGGAAAATGCTTGATGGAGGTAAGGACACCATTACTGTGCATCGCATCTATAAAGGTACCTGCATACGTTGCGACCGTTTTGGGATCTTTACCAAAAGAGCGTCCCAATCCGTGGATCACATGGTTTTTACTATTGATATCCAGATCCACTACAGGAGCTAGATCGTAATTGATCCCCACACTGCTGAGTTCCTCACTCATTTTCGTATAAGTCTCCTTGATCTTGCTTTGATCCATTTTGATCACATCTGAAGCTTTGGGAAACTTGCCGTAAAAACCGTATTTGCTTTTAAGTCTTTGTACCTTCCCTCCCTCTTGATCAACAGCAATGAGTAGTTTCCCGTCACTGCTGCATGCCTGCAACTCTTTCGTCAGCACGGCCAACTGTTTTTTGGTGGCAATGTTCTTCGGCTTATTCTTATCTACCGGGTTATAGTCAAACAAGATCACTGCACCAAGGTTATAGGTTTCTATATCTTTGCAGATCTGACTCTCTTTAGGTGCATGTGTACCATGAAAACCGACCATAAGCATTTGGCCTATTCTTTTTTCAAGTGCCAACTCTTGTGCCCATGCATGCGTACAGGACAACAGACACAGTAGTAAAACTTTTTTTATCATCAAACATATCCTTTATCTAAGCTCACTATTATAGTGTAACTACTCTTTATTTGCATACGGTTAACCTTCCTGTATTACACTACACTTACAAGAGCATCGAGGGACAGAAACCTAAAATCTTCCCCCTCCCTTTTACAAAGTATTTTAGGACTCCTTTTAAAAACATTTTCTCCTCTGTCCCAAAGATGCTCTTTGAAAATAGACCATCCTTTTTACTCTTTTATCTATAATATTAACTTCTATTAGTGTTCAGTTAACCTTATAATACTATAATGCTTTTACAAGAGCATCATAAAGAGATAGACCTCTCTCCCCCTTGATATTTTTTAGGTCTATTTTTCATATTGTTTTTCCCTCCCCTTTTACATACTATGGTGCTCTTTGAAAAAATCTTTTACATAAATTCAGACCAATTACACGATTTTTACATCTTCATAGTGTATAATCTGTAAAATCATCTATAAAGGTACATTTTATGAAAAAATTATTCACCATATCCCTTCTGCTCTTCTCACTCTTAACCTCTACATATGCAGCTGAAGATAAAAGATATTTGGCAGAAATGACCATGACAGACATCACGGGGAAAACCTATGATGTATCAGGTACAGAACAGGGACTCAACATTAAAGGTCTTGAAGGGAAAGTCATATTTTTAGAATTTTTCGGACATAAATGTCCTCCTTGCCTCGCTTCAATTCCACATTTAATTAAGCTTCAGGAAAAATATAAAGACACATTGGCCATTGTCTCTATCGAAGTACAAGGCTTTACCCATGAAGAGGTCAAAGCCTTTGCAAAAGAGAAAGGGATGAACTACATTGTAGTGTCCGAAGAGAGAGCACCGGAATTGGTAAACTACATTCAACAAAGAGCACAATGGAGAGGAAGTATTCCTTTCTTGGTAGCTATGGATACTCAAGGTGATGTGCAATTCGTACAGGCAGGTATGCTCCCGGAAGCATCACTCGAAGAACTAATTTCACAACTTTCTAAAACAGCCAAATAGGCAAACACACCTCATACTGGGTACATTCTCTAAGACAATCTTACGATACCATTTTGTATCGTAATGATCCCCTCAAGCTCTGCTTCATACACCCTCTCACCAAATTTTTTAAGACTCTCATCAAAGGTAGGTGATTTTTGGCAAAAATAAAAAAATTCATCTTTTTCCACCCCATCATCAGCGATCTGCCCGAATCTAGAGGCAAAGGCTTCAATATCGTGTATGGCTGTGGCCTTCATCGTATGTAACAACTGGTTCGTTCCCAGACTCTCATCAAGTCTTTGGGGAAGTACAAAGATCTCTTTGCCCATCTTTAACGCATACTCTACAGAACGCATGGAACCGCTATTGAGATCTGCCTCAGTCACGATAAGAATATCCCCGAGTGCAACGACCAGTTCATTTCGTACCACAAAACTCCATCCCGTGGCCCTGAAACCATCATTGAACTGGCTCAGTACAAGTCCCTTCTCCTCTATACTTGCTAGAAGGTTTTGATTGACCGCAGGGTAGCGTATGTCCAATCCGTTTGCAACGACTGCAATGGTATTTGCTTCCCCTGCACCTGTATGTGCGATCGTATCTACTCCCATCGCTGCACCGCTGACCACACAGACCCCTCGTTTGGCTAAAGCATTGGCAAGTGTATGGGTAGCGTGTCGTGTGTAGTTTGAAGGTCGTCTCGTTCCCACAATAGAGACTTTGGGTCGCTGCAGCAGATCCAGATTCCCTTTATAAAAAAGCGTCGGAGGATACTTCTTCATGCTATCCAGCACAGGTAGATGTTGCGTGAGGATTTGACTCATATCATGCCTTTTTAGGCCCATGATAGCATAGGGATATACCCAGATTTAAAAATATTACATATTGTCATACTTTTGAAAAGCGTATGGCAACACATCTTGTGTCCTGCTAAAAGGGGAAAATACCCTTGGGGTGCATATTACTGATAGAGTTCATCAATATACACCAGGTCTACTTCGCTAAAGATGGCCCCTGCACTTGAGAGTGCTTTCATCGTCATTGGGTGTGGATGCCCTATCGCGATGGCATAGCCTTTTTTCTTTGCCTTCTTCACCGCCTTTTGAAGCTGGCTATGAATATAAGGTACACTCTGTTGATTGTCTATAAAGATATCTCTTGCCACATAGGCATCACCGAATTCGTCCGCTATCATAGGGACTTTGGTCGAAGCGATCGTTCTGCTATCCACAAACATAAATCCTTCATTGCGAAGTGCACCATACAGTCTCCGCATCGCCGTATAGTTGTCAGTAAAAACAGAACCTGTATGGTTATTGATATAGTGTGCTGTCGGGAAAAGGGCTCTAATCTCATCCACTCTGGCATCTATCTGCGCTTTGTTAAAAGTCGTCATAAGTGTTTTAGTCTGCCGGTTAAATTGCGCTGTGCCAGACTCCATCGGCAGGTGTATCATATAATGTGCTAAGCCTTCAGCCAATTTATGTGAAGTTCTAGAACGCTCTGATGGAGGAAATATGGACGGGGTGAGTTTGATGCCTGTTGCCTGTATACTCTTGAGCTGATCTCTTGTAGAGACATCATCTATAATGATCACGAGTTTTGGCTTTTGCATCTTGTCTGAAGAGATCATAGTTTGAGTGATCGTGGTCTTTAGTAGCTCTTCTTTTGTAACGACCTTCTCTTCAATCACTTCTTTTTTCAATGCAGGTTCAACAGAAGTGGTTTTCTCACTCTTGGGTACCTTCCGTACAGCAACTTCCTCTTTTTCACGAGGTTTTTCTGTCTTGATCTTTGAAAGATCCTCTAAAAACTTCTTTGTAGTGTACGATGACTCTGTCTTCTGGCCCTGTGTTGTGACCCTGTGAGTATTTGCCAGATCACGCTGTCCCAGGAAATATCCAAACACCACCATCCCTATCATCAAAAAGACACCTAGAACGATCAAAAGACTTTTTTTGAAAGTAGCGCCTTTGGTACTTTTTTTACGTCTTCGCTTTGGTGCCGGTTTTTTTCTGGCTGAAGATCTCGTAGTTGTTTTTTTGGATTGATATGCCATGGATTCCACTGGTTGTTAAATTTCAGCTATTGTAACAAAGTAGCATTAAGAATGAGATATAAATTTACTGGGGTAAAGAAAAAGATAAAGAAATAAAACTAACTAAAGATTTTTGGTTATTTATACTTAGATTTATGTGTTTGGGTAAAAGAGCATACGTTAGTATGTGACTGCACCCATCACATAAAGATGAGTGCAAAGAAACAAAAAGATTAGTTAGTTTCTTGGTCTACGATTTTGTTCGCTGAAATCCACGGCATCATTGCACGAAGCTTGTTACCTGTTTGCGTAATAAGTTTTTCTTTGTCATTGTTACGCTCAGCATTCATTCTTGGGTATCCTGCTTGACCTTCAAGGATAAAGTCTTTGGCAAATTGGCCATCTTGGATCTCTTTTAGGATATCTTTCATCGCTTGTTTTGACTGCTCGTTGATCACTCTTTTACCAGAAACATAATCACCGTACTCAGCTGTGTTAGAGATAGAGTATCTCATGTCAGCGATCCCGCCTTCAAACATAAGGTCAACGATAAGCTTAAGCTCGTGAAGACACTCGAAGTATGCAAGTTCCGGAGCATAACCCGCTTCAGTCAATGTTTCAAAACCAGCTTGTACGAGTGCTGCTGTACCACCACAAAGTACTGCCTGCTCTCCGAAAAGATCTGTTTCAGTTTCATCTTTGAAAGTCGTCTCGATGATCGCTGTTCTACCACCACCGATCGCTGATGCATAAGAGAGTGCCAACTCTTTTGTTGTACCGCTTGGGTTTTGACCAACAGCGATAAGATCCGGGATACCACCACCTCTTACGAATTCAGAACGCACAGTATGACCTGGTGCTTTAGGCGCGATCATTGTAACATTGATATCTGCTCTTGGAATGATTCTTCCGTAGTGAATGTTAAATCCGTGTCCAAATGCGATAGTAGCACCCTCTTTAAGGTTTGGTTCGATCTCATTTTTATAGATCTCAGCCTGGTTTTCATCCGGAAGAAGGATCATAACTACATCCGCTTTTGCTGTAGCATCTGCAACAGAAAGTACTTCAAAGTTTTTAGCTGCAGCTTTTTTCCAAGAAGCACCACCTTCTCTTACACCGATAACAACATTTACACCTGAATCTCTAAGGTTTTCTGCATGCGCATGCCCTTGTGAACCGAAACCGATCATTGCTACTGTTTTTGACTTGATGATGTTGATATCACAGTCTTTGTCATAATATACATTTAAAGTTGACATTTATTATCCTTGATGTACGAAGTACGAAAATTTTGGGGATTATATCCAAATAATACTTATTATCATAAATTTTATCTACAATTGTCTTTTATGCTATAATAAATCTTTATATTGGAAAGGAGTGAATTTGATCGAATTTCTCAACGAAACTGTTTTATGGTGGCACTGGATCGTTCTTGGTATAGCATTACTTATCTGGGATATGACCCTAGGGACATTTTTTATCCTCGGGCTGGGTATCGCTGCCATCATAGTGGGTCTTCTGGACATCTTTTTAGAGACTTCTTTTACAGCAGAACTTACCATCTGGATGATACTCTCCATACTTGTCATTGCTGCATGGTTCAAGTGGTTCAGGGAGCAGCCTGTCACAGAGAGCGGGCAGTCAAACTACAGGCTCGATACTTTGGGTGTGGTTATGGAAGATATACAACCCCACAGCAGAGGAAAAGTCACTTTTGACACACCTGTTCTTGGGAATACCTCCTGGCATGCCATATCAAAAGTGGATCTGAACAAAGGTACACGTGTAAAGATCGTACAGATCAATGGACAACTGATAGAAGTTGAACCTTTAACTAAAAACTAACTCAAGGAAAAGTAAAATGGAAATATTAAATATCGTTATTATTTTGGTCATCGCACTTATTGTTACACTCTATAAAGGGATCAATATCGTACCCCAAGGTGAAGAGTGGGTAGTAGAGCGACTCGGAAAGTTCAGCCGTACGCTTACACCGGGACTCAATCTTATAATCCCTTATATTGAAACGATCCGTGAGCGTGTCTCAACCCGTGATCTCATTCTTGATATCCCCGAACAAGAGGTCATCACAAGAGATAATGCCGTGATCCATACCAACGCGGTCACTTTTGCACGTGTGACCAATCCACGTGATGCGATCTATGGTATCGAGGATTTCCGTACCGCCATACAGCAGCTCGTGATGACCACACTGCGTTCGATCCTCGGTGAAATGGACCTCGATGAAGCACTCTCCAACCGTGAACACATCAAAGCCAAACTGAAAGACTCTATCATAGATGATGTGGCAGACTGGGGTGTGACAGTCAAATCAGTCGAGATACAAGATATCAACCCAAGTGAGTCGATGCAGGATTCTATGGAGAGACAAGCAGCTGCAGAGAGAGAAAGACGTGCTATCGAAACCACAGCGGAGGGTAACAAGAATGCTGCCATTTTGGAAGCAGACGGTAAACTTGAAGCTGCCAAAAGAGAAGCGCAGGCACAGATCGCTTTGGCCAATGCTTCAGGTGAAGCGATCAACATTATCACACAAAACATCAAAGATAATGAACTCCCGGCCATGTTCCTTCTTGGTGACCGTTACATCAATACGCTCGAAGAGATGAGCAAGAGTCCAAACTCCAAGTTTGTTGTATACCCTGCCGATCTGCAGGAAGCAATCAAAGGTATGTTAGGGAATGTCTTCAAAAAATAACCTATCTACAGAACATATCTGACCCTATGAGGTCATTAAGTTGTGTCTCAATCCTGGTGTACCACAGACTGCTACCGGCTCTGATCCCGGGAGCAGTCTGTGGTAGCTCTCTACTCCCATTCATCACAAAGACAACACAACATATTGCCACTATCGCTTCACATGTGATTCTCCTTAATTCAAAAGAGAAATTTTATACGGCTTTCTCTGCAGCCAAACTTTTCTTCAACAAAATGATTATTTTTTATACAATACTATGAATACTATTAGAACAAAAATATCTTATACTTCTCATAAGCAAAATATATAACTAACTGAAACTAACGTTATATCAAGCTAGGACAACGGAACGATGATTATCCATATCATCAATAGGCAATAGGGTAATTGTTTTACCTATAACAACACGACAAATGAAAAAAGGAAAAAAATGTCAAAATCAATGATTAACACATGGAGTAAAGCATGTCTTATTTAGCCCCTACGGAATTTGTAAAGAAAATGGTTGACTCTGGTGAGTCTAAA
>JBNLDB010000013.1:0-14350 GCA_050304115.1 Sulfurovum sp.
GGCCTCTGTACAGATAAAACGGGGATACAGTTCCGTACGCTTAATGCCTCAAAAGGTCCTGCAGTAAGAGGAAGTCGTGCACAGATAGATATGGATGAGTATCGTATCTATATGCGTACTGTCGTACTCAATACGGAGAACCTTGATGTAAAACAGGAGATCGTAGAAGGGCTGATCATTGAAGAGGGTGAGGTCAAAGGTGTCACGACACAGCTGGATAATACCTACAGGGCACCTAAGGTCATCATTACAGCAGGAACATTCCTTAACGGGCTTATCCATATAGGGGAAAAAACACAAACCGCAGGACGACAGGGGGAATTTGCCTCCGTCGAGCTGGCAGAGTATCTGCGCGGGCTGGGGTTGAATATCGGACGTCTTAAAACAGGGACCTGTGCGCGTATCGATGCGAAGACGGTAGATACATCGGGTATGGAGATACAACCGGGAGATACACCGCCTCCGCCTTTTTCTTTCAGAACAGATAAAAAGACATTTAATCCCAAGCAACTCCCTTGTTATGTGACCTACACCAATGAAGATACCCATGAGATCATTGAGAGCAATTTCTACAGGGCGCCGATGTTCTCGGGACAGATAGAAGGAGTGGGTCCGCGTTACTGTCCAAGTATCGAAGATAAGATCAACCGATTCAGGGACAGGCCGAGACACCAGATCTTTGTAGAGCCTCAGACGATCGATGAGACTGAGTATTATATCAATGGGATGAGTACCTCTTTGCCGACCGATGTACAGCTTGAGATGGTACGTTCTGTTGCAGGGATGGAAAATGCAAAAATAGTCCGTTACGGTTATGCTATAGAGTATGATTATATCCAGCCGACAGACTTGAAACATACGCTTGAGACAAAGAAGATCAAAGGACTCTATACTGCAGGTCAGATCAATGGTACCACAGGGTATGAAGAAGCAGCAGCACAGGGGCTTATGGCAGGGATCAATGCTGCACTGAGCGTACAGGGAAAAGAACCTTTCATTCTCAGACGTGATGAAGCCTACATCGGGGTATTGATAGATGACCTGGTGACCAAAGGAACCAAAGAGCCATACCGTATGTTCACCAGCCGTGCAGAGTACAGACTGCTTCTGCGTGAAGACAATGCAGATATGAGACTTTCGCATTACGGAAAAGAGCTTGGGCTTTTGGATGATGCATATATTCAACGCTTTGAAAAGAAAAAAGCTGATATCGAAGAGGCATTGGATTATTTGAGGATCCACCATGCAACACCTACCAAAGAGTTTTTAGCCAAACTTGAGTCCATAGGGGCAATGAAGATTAATGATAAAACTTATATGATGGATGTCATAGGCCGCGGGGATTTCAATAGAGAAAAACTGGTGACACTGCTGCCGGAGTTTGACAAATATGATGATGAAGTGATAGAACAAATTCTGATCGAAGCAAAATACAGCCGTTATATAGAGAAACAGCAGCAGCAGATCCTGCAGATGGATGATATGCTTAAGATCAAAATACCGGAAGGTTTCGCTTATAGAAATATCGCAGGATTGAGCAACGAGATCGTAGAAAAACTCGAACTTGCTACACCACCGACACTCTTTGCTGCGTCACAGATATCTGGCGTGACCCCTGCAGCTTTGGAAATTATACATGTGCATATCAAAATGGCTCAAAAAAACAAAAAAAAATAATGATGCCCTTTGGGCATCCTCTTTCAATACATCAGATAACAAAAGTATACAAAATAATAAATTATTATAAATATAAATTAATTCAATAATATTTTTAATTTATATTTCTTTTACACTATTTCTTTAACCATAAGTACAATACAATATAAACATAGTTTTAATTTATGGAGGATTAAAGATGAAAGAAAATGAAAAAGGTCGTCGTGACTTTATGGGCATGGCACTAGGTGCATGTGCTGCAGTAGGGGGTGTAGGTGCACTTTATGCTGCAAAACGTACATGGGATCCATTGCCGAGTGTCAAGGCAGCAGGATTTACCACTATCGATCTAAGTACGGCACAAGAAAATGTACTGAATGTTGAAAAATGGAGAGGGAAACCGATCTTCGTTTTGAAGAAATCAGCAGATATGAAAGCAGATGAGAGAGATATCGTGATCGGCAAAGATAGATTTCATGTCTCGATAGGTCTTTGTACACACTTGGGATGTATTCCTGCCTATGAGAAAGACCAGCATAAGTTCAAGTGTGCGTGTCATGGTGGTGAATTTGATGCAAGTGGACACCAAATTTTCGGTCCTCCTCCAAGTCCACTTGAAATCCCCCCGTTCAAAATAGACGGAACAAAGCTGGTGCTTGGCGAGACAGGCCCGGAGTATCAAAAAATGTTAGATGCCGGTCTAACGGTATAAGGGGAGAGGATTATGGCACATTTTGAAAAAGCGAAAAATCTGAATGAGTGGTTGGATCAGCGTCTAGCTGTCAATACGCTCAAAAGAGTACTCAATACAGAATATTGGATCCCGAAAGATATTAACTTCCTTTGGGCTATGGGAATGGTCCTTGCGGCAACATTCGGTATGCTTGTGATCTCAGGTATCTTCCTGCTCATGTATTATAAACCGGATACAAATCTTGCTTTTGATTCAGTCAACTATACGATCATGAGTGAAGTGGGGTATGGTTGGTTATGGAGACATATTCATGGTGTGGGAGCGTCTATCGTTTTCCTTATCATTTACATTCATATGTTCACAGGTATCTATTATGGTTCCTATAAAAGAGGCAGAGAGCTTATCTGGCTTTCAGGGATGGGACTTTTTGTTGCATTCTCGGCAGAAGCTTTCTCAGGATATATGCTGCCTTGGGGACAGATGAGCTATTGGGCAGGTATGGTGATTACCAACCTCTTCTCTGGTGGTTCGCTTGAAGCCTATGGTTTGGTTGAGTGGATACGTGGAGATTATGTCCCGGGTGATGCGTTCTTGACACGGTTCTTCATGTTGCATGTATTGTTGCTTCCATTGGTGATCATCGGACTTATCGTACTACATTTCGGTACGCTTAGAATTCCACATGTCAACAACCAGGAAGGTGCGGAGATCGACTTTAAAGAGGCAGCAGATCTTTGGAAAGCAGGTAAGAAAAAAGAGTCTAAGGTGATCCCTTTCTCGCCGGTATTCCTGAGTAAAGATGTCTTTGTAATGGGTGTCTATTTCATACTCTTCTTCTACTTGGTGTTCTATAACTTTAACTTTGCGATGGACCCGGTGAACTTTGATCCGGCAGATGGTCTTAAGACACCGGCACACATCTATCCTGAGTGGTACTTCCTGTGGTCTTACGAGATCCTTCGTCCGTTCGGTAAAGATGCCGGTCTGATCGCGTTCGGTATCGCGCAGGCAGCCTTGTTCTTCTTACCGTTTATCGATAGAAGTCCAAATGTGGCTCCTGCACATAAAAGAGGACTTTTCCAAGTATGGTTCTGGATATTACTGATCGATATGATCGCACTGACTGCATTGGGTAAACTGCCACCGACAGATCCTACATTTGCGCTTTTAGGTAAGATCTCCGCATGGACGTTCCTGGCACTTGGACCGATCCTGGTGGTGATCACTATGTTTGAGAAAAAAATAGAGAAAGGAGCATAACATGAGAGAGTTGAAAATATTAGCCGTTGTTGTCTTCTTTTCGTTATTGACCTATTATTTGGTAGAGCCTTATGCACACCATGAAATGCATAAGAAAGTAGATGCCCAAGGAAATGAGATAAAAACAGAGAGTCATGGATTTATCTATGATGGTACAGCTGACATCGTTGAAGCAGAACGTGCAGGTGATGCCTCTAAATTAGCCGCAAAAGAAGCATTCTGGGCTGATGTAGCAAAAGTGGCTAAACTTGAAGGAAATGCTGCAGCAGGTGAAGCTGGTTTTGGTTTATGTATGGGATGTCACAATGGTGCAAACATGAACATGGGTGGTGTAATACCGCCAAATCTTGATCATGCAGGTGCAATTTATGATAAAGATTATCTCATCGCACTCATTAAAGATCCTGCGATGGCATCGAACGTGGATCATAAGTATGCAGATACGATGATGCACCCAATGGGTTCGATCAAGTCTATGATGACTGATGATCAGCAGATCGCTGACGTGGTAGCCTATATACTTGAAAATAAAGCAGGTGAAGTAACATCTAAAGAAGCTTATATGGAAGCATGTATGAGATGTCATGCTGTTCGTTATGGTAAACTGACACAATTGGGTGAAACACCGGCATTTAAACATGAAAAAGAGGCACTTGCCTATAAGATAAAAGTGATAGATGAGCAGGACGCAGTGAAAGCCTATATGGGTAAACTCCCTCCTGATCTTTCAATGATCATCAGAGCAAGAAGTGAACACTTCATGGAGACATTTATAGAAAATCCACAAAGCCAATTGGCTGGTACCTCTATGCCTAGAGTGGGATTAAGTCATGAAGGTTTTGAGAAGGTCAAAGCATACTTGACTGAAGTGGGTGATCCAAGTAAAGAAAAAAGAGAAGCGATCGGGCCGATCGTGATCGGTTTCTTTATCTTGTTCTCGCTTCTTGCGTTGTTGTGGAAGAAATCACAATGGAGAGACTTACATTAATAGGACGTGATAGAGCCAAGCTCTATTACTGTCTCTAGTAAAAAACTTGCCATTTAGGCAAATTTCTTTACAAGAGATTGTTGACACTGGGTCTGCTTACGACTCGGCATT
This sequence comes from Sulfurovum sp., assembly GCA_050304115.1. Lineage (GTDB taxonomy): Bacteria > Campylobacterota > Campylobacteria > Campylobacterales > Sulfurovaceae > Sulfurovum. The sequence goes on from JBNLDB010000013.1 coordinate 4,710, forward strand.
TAGTGCCTCGCTTGCACTGCAATTTAGTTGCTTGTCAGCATCAGGCTCACGCAACTAGTCACGTTAAGTAATCATCTCATTTGAGGACAAGGCAATACGTTGTCCTCACTTTCTTGATACACATTATCCCTTTTTTATCTACATTTCGGTACCCTAAGAAAAAATTTTTATAAATTTTAAAAAATTATACATTGGATTTTATATGCTTATAGATGGACATGGCCGTACAGTCAACTACTTACGTATCTCAGTGACAGAACGCTGTAACTTCAGATGTCAGTACTGTATGCCGGAAAAACCTTTTTCATGGGTACCTAAAGAGAACCTACTTACTTTTGAAGAACTTTTTTTATTTGTCAAGGTTGCCATCGATGGCGGTGTAACGAAAATTCGTCTCACAGGTGGGGAACCGTTACTTAGAGAAGATCTGGATAAATTTATAAAAATGATCTCTGATTATAAACCTGATATTGATCTAGCCTTGACCACCAATGCTTTTCTTCTTCCTGAAGCAGCGCAAAGACTGAAGGATGCAGGACTTAAAAGATTGAACATTTCACTCGATTCACTGAAAGCGGATGTAGCAGCGAAGATCGCAGGGAAAGATGTACTGCCTCAAGTACTTAAAGGTATCGATAAAGCGTTAGAAGTAGGTCTTAAAGTGAAGATCAATATGGTACCGCTTAAAGGGATCAATGATGGTGAGATCCTGGATATCCTGGAGTATTGTAAAGCACGTAACATCAAAGTACGTTTCATAGAGTATATGGAAAACAGACATGCAGACCAGGCACTTAAAGGGATGCACGGCAGAGAGATACTTGCAAAAATAAAAGAGGGACATACGATCCATGCCTTAGGACGGGAAGGAGCCAGCCCATCATTCAACTATGCACTTGAAGATGGTACGGAGTTTGGATTGATCGACCCGCATAAGCATGATTTCTGTGAAAGTTGCAACCGTATACGTTTGACGGCTGAGGGAAATCTCATTCCATGTCTCTATTTTGATGAAGCGATGAGTATTGCAGAATCAGTAAAAAAAGGTGATATCCAGGGTGCAGCAGATGTTTTGGGCCAAGTGCTCAGAGACAAACCAAAAGAGAACCGCTGGAGTGAAGATAACCCCAATGAAGAGAAAGAGATCTCTTCACGTGCTTTTTATGAAACTGGTGGCTGATGTTTTACCTAACTGAACAGTTCTTCTCTATCCAGGGTGAAGGCAAGTATGCCGGGGTACCTTCATACTTTTTGCGTACAGGCGGCTGTAATTTGAACTGTCCCGGCTTTGGTGCGAGTTATGAAGTCGATGGTGAAGTGCGTTATGGATGTGATACCTATTTTGCGGTAGACAGTACCTATGCCAAATCGTGGATAAAGGTAGATGAGAGCAACACACTGATAGAGAAACTTCAAAATGAATTCCATACGATAGGCTATAAACCGCATATGGTCATTACAGGGGGAGAACCCCTGATGTATCATAGTGACAAAGTATTTTATGCTGTCATTGAGTGGCTGATTTCAGAGGGGATCATGGTCACTTTTGAAACCAATGGTACGATCGAGATCGATTTTGAAACGTATCCTGCCTACAGGTCCTGTATCTTTGCACTCTCTTTAAAATTGACCAATTCGGGTGAGCCTGAAGCAAAGCGTATCATCCCTCAGGCACTTCGGTCCATACGTGATCATGCCAAAGAGTCTTTTTTAAAATTCACTATCGATGCCGATCTGGTAAACACTTCAGCGCTCGATGAGATAGAAGCTATCAGGGCGATATTGCCGGATCTTCCGGTCTACTGTATGCCTGTGGGTGAGAGTAGAAATACCATTTGGAAAAACGACAAAGCAGTGTTCGAGTTCTGTATGAAACACAATTTCAGGTACAGTGATAGACTCCATATACGCGTTTTTGACACCACGCAGGGTGTATAACCTAAATTTTAGCTAGCTTGGTTAAAATCAGATAAATATACTCCTAGTTGAGGAAGAGACATGTTGATCAGAAAACTTTTTAAATTTGAAAATGCACACATTGTACGTGGGTGTACCACACAGCGCTGCAGTGAAAATATCCACGGGCACTCTTATAAAGTTGAAGTACTTTTAGAGTCAAATTATCTTGATGATGGACAAATGGTGTATGACTTTGGATTGACCAAACGGGTGATCAAAGAGCTGATAGACTCATTCGATCATGCGATCACACTCTGGTCCAAAGATGATGAAAAGTATGTAGAAGCGATGAAAAGCTACAGTAACAGATGGGTGGAACTGCCTGTTTCTCCTTCGGCAGAACAGTTTTCCCGTGTGATCTATCTGATGGTGGAACGTGTTTTGGCATGTACTGATATGCAAAATGGAGAGAGAAATGTCAAACTTCACAGTATCATCGTACATGAGACGGACACGGGATATGCACAAGGGTTCAAAGAAGATGCCCATAGTGAACTGATGGGAACGATCAAGCTTGAAGATATCGTATTCTCTCCTCAAGTAAAAAAGGAATGGAGCGACAGTGCACTTTGGGATAAACTGCTGAATCATATTCACATTAAAAATCCAAAAAAAGTGTAGATCCCTTTTTTTGGTTATAATAGTAGCATGAACAAAAGAAAGAAGGATAAAATATGAAGAAGATAACATTACTTTCTCTTGCAGCTGCAACCGTGTTGTTTACAGCCTGTGGAGAAGAGACACAAAAAGTAGCAGCGGAAGTGAATACCACCAAAGTAGCCGAAGCTGTTAAAACAGACACGATCAATGCAGCAGAGGCAGCGAAGAGCAAAATCAGCGAGGCGGCATCTGCAGCAAAAGTCGAAGCGAAAAAAATGGCGGATACAGCATCAGAAAAAGCGGCAGCTGCAACTGTGAAAGTAGCGGAAACCGTGGAGGAAAAAGCAGCAGCATTGAGTGAATCTGCAAAAGCGGCCATGGCATCGGAAACACCAGAAGCCCCGGCAGCCTATGCCAAATGTACTGGGTGTCATGGTGCGAACGGTAAGACCAAAGCACTGGGCAAATCAGCGATCATAGCCGGTCAAGACAAAGAAACACTGATCACTTCTCTCAGAGAGTACAAAGCAGGTACAAAAAATGTAGCGGGCATGGGTTCGCTGATGAAGGGGCAGGTAGCAACGATGTCTGATGAAGAGATCGAAGCAATTGCAGCATATCTTTCACAGATTCAATAGTATGCAGAGGGAAGGATTCCTCTTTTGCTATTAGCGGGTAAAGAAATCTTCCTTTTCTGCAGCAGTTAATTCCCAGTTTATAGGCAGTATCTTCACCGTTCTTCCTTTTTCAAGCACCGAGATTTCCGGTATGGTGATGAGCATGGCATTGGCTTGTTCCAATGGTGAGATCATACCGGGAAGTTGTTTTGTGAACGGCATGAATGTCTCTCCGTCAAAGACACCCAGACGTACGGTATGTTTACCTGCTCTTAGGGTGAAATCTTCTTTTATCTGTGTAGATATCGTATGGTGATAATGGGCCTTCATGCCGGACATTTTACGTATGGCAGCGCGTACGAAAATTTCATAATTTACCATCGATGCAAGAGGGTTTCCAGGCAGGTTGATCACCACAGTCTCTCCTATGGTCCCAAACGCAGTGGGTTTACCCGGTTTAATATCAACTTTATCAAAATGTAGTGTCATACCCAGGTTTGTGAAAGCCTCTTTTGTGAAATCTCTGTCTCCCATACTGATACCACCGGACGTGATGATGATATCCGCGTTCAATGCAGACTTGATAGCAGCCGTCAAAGACTCTAGTGTGTCACCGGAACTTCCTATATATTCTACTTCGCATCCCAGTTCTTTGGCACGTGCCAGGAACATAGGGGTATTGGAGTTGTAGAGTTGGTGTGGGGCAATTTTTTCGTAGTGTGGACGAAGTTCATCCCCTGTCCCGAATACTGCCACTTTGATCTTGCGTGTGACCCGTAAATGTGTCACTCCCTGGCTGGCAAGCAGTGCGATGCTGTATGCCGTGACCTTCTCTCCTTTATGGAGGTAGACAGTCCCGCTTTTGATATCTTCACCCGCATGTCTGATATGTCCGTCTTTTTTGATCTCTTCTGGCAAAGTGACCTGTGTACCGTTAACTGTTGTATTCTCAATGGGGATGATGGCTTCACAGCCTTTTGGGATCGGCGCACCCGTCATAATCTTGATGGCTTTTGTCGCCTGAAGGGTCATTTGGGGATCATCTCCGGCATAGATCACATCTGTACACTCCACAGTGCTGTTCGCATCAGCACATTTTACAGCAAAACCATCCATGGCGGAATTGTCAAAACGCGGCAGATCGAATGTGGCGATGGAGTCTTCACTCATCACTCGTCCCAATGCCATCTCTATAGGTATGACCTCAGTGTTTACCACAGGGGTATTTTTATCAATAATATCAAGTGCTTGGGTTATGGAAACCGGCATGTTGAACCTTTAAAATTAAGTTAGGTTGATTATAACTAAATAGGGTATAATCCACTTTTAAACAAATCAAAATTACAGGAAATTCTTATGGTAGAAGAGATGTTGGCAGTACATAGTATTTTAGTGAAAGTCTTTTTGGGCTTTTTGGTCGGAGGATTATTGATTCCGATGATGACAGCAAAAAACCCCTTAGGATTCAGAAAAGCAAGCTTTATCTATACGATGATCTTTCAAGCAATTGCTACGATGATAGCATTTGTAGGTATTGTTGCTGTGTTTACAGGTGATTTGGGCTGGTCGGTAACGACGATCATTATGGTCGTGGTCTGGGCGGTATTGATGTATACAGAGATCAAGAAGTACAAACTGATCAAAGTAGCCAATCTAGAAAATGCTGACACTCATAAGTTGCTCAAAGGTGCATTTTTGAAAATATCTTCAGTGCAGATCCTGCTGGTTGCAGTGATGGTCGTCCTGATGGTGCTTCAAGCCAAAGGTGTCATCGTACTCTAACATGTTATATCTTTATCAGAAAGAGGCAGGCCAGCCTCAGCTTACCTTGCAAGGAGACGAACATCGTTACATTTTCAAAGTACGTAGGCATAAGGTAGATGACACTTTGTATCTTCGTAATCTTGAAGATGGGCTCCTTCATCGTTATCTTATCACCTACATGGATAAACGTTCCGTCAATCTTGAACTGCAAGAGAGCCAAACACTTGAGATCAGAGCCAAAGTACCGCTGCATCTAGGGTGGTGTATGATCGACCCTAAAAATATAGAAAAAGTCCTTCCTTCTTTGAATGAAATGGGTGTAGAGAAGATCACATTTATCTACTGTAAACGTTCTCAAAAAAGTTTTAAAGTTGATTTTAAACGACTGGAAAAAATACTTTTGAACTCTTCTCAGCAGTCAGGAAGATCCGAATTGATGCAGCTGGAAATGGCAGATGACCTGGAGACGTTTTTAGAGAAAAACCCTCATAGCAAGATGTTGAACTTTTCAGAGAATCATTGTATTTCAAATGAAGGTATCGATACGATAGTCATTGGATGTGAAGGGGGGTTTCATGAAGAGGAGATCGCCCTCTTTGAGAGTGAGAATATTGTAGGGTTTGAGACGCCGCTTGTGTTAAAAAGTGAGAGTGCGGCATGTGCAGTTGCGGCTAAAGTGCTGTTGTAGTTTTTTAGCACTTGGCTTGTATCATCTTGAAACATTCTTGGTATATTATGTTTTGATTAATACTTCTTGGATATACTCATCACTCTATTTTTTTAGATTCACTCATCCGGTTTCGATTTTATGAGTAGATGAGACGATATAACAACAAAGGAAATGGTTTGAAGTTACCAAATTTTTTATGGGAATATGGCGAAAAGGTCCCAGGATATGATGTTGGCGTGATCAATGAACGAGAGGCACGGGCTGGTGCAGGTATACTCGGTATGCTGGGAATGATCGTTATTTTTGTCGGTATTGGTTTTAACCACACGATAGTGGCAAGGGTCTATCTGGCATTTTTATTTCTTGATTTTACCGTCAGGGTTATAAACCCGAGCTACTCTCCCTCTTTGCTTATGGGAAAATTTTTTGTACAAAATCAAAAACCGGAATATGTGAGTGCATTACAAAAACGTTTTGCATGGACGATGGGATGGTTTATCGCCCTACCTATGGTATGGTGGTTTGTGATACACTGGGACATCTCTTTTTACAAAGTATTGATCTGCGTACTTTGTCTTCTTTTTACATTTTTGGAGAGTGCTTTTTCGATCTGTGTAGGGTGTAAATTCTATAAAATTTTTACCAAACTAGATCCGGTACATTGTCCCGGAGGTGTGTGTGAAGTCCAAACAAAAGATCCGATACAGATGTTCAACCCTGTTCAAAAAGTGATCACTATTTTAACGATGATCGGACTTGTTGCGGGGACCTATCTTTTTATAGCGAATTCAGAGCCTCAAACTTTCTTTGGTGAATTCTTGCATGAAGCGGTATTGACCGATGCACAGCTGCAGCAGGAGAAAGATGAAGCGTATGAAAGAGAAGCCGCTGCTGCCTTTGCAGATGATGATGAGGATTGGTAGAGGCTTGTATGCTCCTGATGGGCAGAGAGGCGTTTTATAATATTTTAAAAATATTTGGGTATAATTTCGCCCTATATTGTCTCGCCAAGAGCGTTGCAATGCCCCTTTTTTGCGAAAAGGAAGAGTCCTAGGCTAGAGCAGGTTAGTTGCCTGACACACAAAATAAACTAAAAGGTTAGAAAATGAGAAAAGAAATTCACCCAGATTACGTTGAGTGTAAAGTTACATGTGCTTGTGGTAACACGTTTCAGACTAGAACAGACAAGCCAGAGCTTAGCATCGATATTTGTAACGCATGTCACCCGTTCTTCACAGGTTCTGAAAAGATCCTTGATGCTGCTGGTAGAGTAGAGAAGTTCAAAAACAAATATAAATTAAGTTAATCTTGATGAGATAGAGGGCAGCGCTCTCTATGCTCACAGTCACGCTAAAGTTTGCTTTCTCTTGAAGCACTCACTTATTCTCTTCACACATTAAAGTAGTTACTATGTTAACATTTATCCCCACACCCATTGGAAATCCCCAAGATATTACGATCAGAGCGATGAAGCTTTTTGAAAAAGCAGAACTCTTTTTATGTGAAGATACACGTCAGACCAAACGGCTTTTGCGTCTGCTCGAAGAGCGGTTTGATATGTCGTATCCTGATGCATCGTTCTACTCTTTTAATGAGCACAACGGGCAAGAGAGACTGGAGGAGTTTGGCAGCATTTTAGGGGAAAAAGAAGTGGTGTATGTTAGTGATGCAGGGATGCCGATCATCTCTGATCCAGGACAGATCCTTGTTGCCTATGCACAGGAGAACCATATACCCTATGATGTACTTCCGGGGGCATCTGCAGTGACCACGGCATACGCTGCAAGCGGTTTTGAAGAGGGAAAATTCCTTTTTTATGCATTTCTCCCCCACAAAGGCAAAGAGAGAAGTACAGCGTTAAGTGAAGCCATGAGCAATGGTTACAATACCGTGCTCTATGAAGCCCCTCATCGTCTGGAAAAGCTTTTAGATGAGATCGTGAGACTCGACGGGGATAGAGAACTTTTTTTAGCCAAGGAGATCAGTAAAAAGTATCAAAGGTACTACCGTGGTACAGCGAGATCACTCAATGAAGCGTTCAAAGAGATGAACATACGCGGTGAATGGGTCGTGATCATCAAAGCCAAAAAAAGTCTAGAAAAAAGTCTCAGTTTTACCGAAGTTCTAAGTTTGGATCTACCCCCAAAACCTAAAGCGAAACTGCTTGCCCAACTGAGTGATAAAAGTGTGAAAGAGTGGTATAGTGAACTTACACAGACCACTTAACACTGTAAAAGCAAAAAAAAGGTAAAATCACCCTAGTAGTCACTATGAAAAAAAGGTTGAATCATTTTCATGATCATATATGGGAAACAAGTCTGTTTGCATGCCCTGGAGCAGCATTCAGAGAAAATCAAAACTGTCTATGTTGCTAAAAAAGGGATACTGCCCAAAGACCTTTTTCATCAGTACCATGATAAGATCAAGTTTTTAGAAGAGAAGTGGGCTCAATCTATGAGTAAGGGCGGAAATCACCAGGGAATACTTGTGGAGATGGAAGCGTTTGAACAAAGCACTCTGGCAGAGATCAAAAAAAATGATTTCATTGTTGTACTGGACGGCTTAACGGATGTGGGGAATATAGGGGCGATTGTAAGGTCAGCCTATGCACTTGGTGCGGATGCTGTGATCGCGGCAGGGGTCAAGCAGCTTAATTTTGCTGCCATAGCACGTACAAGTTCTGGGGCGATGCTGGATATGCCTTTTATGATCGCAGCGAATATTCTGGATACCTTCAATGAACTCCAGCAACTTGGATTTACTTTCTATGGGGCCTCGATGGATGGAGAGAATGTACAAACGTTGACCTTTGATGCAAAACGTGTGCTTGTGTTGGGGAGTGAAGGCAAGGGACTTTCCAAGAAGGTCATGGCTAAACTGGATCATAGGGTATCAATAGAGATGAAACACGCTTTTGACTCACTCAATGTGAGTGCAGCTGCAGCGATTTTAATACATAGGATGGGTTATGCAATTAAATGAGATACTTGAAGAAAACACGATAAAAAGTATCAGTCAGAAGACAAAGATATCTGAAGAGAATCTTGAAAATCTTTTGGCCGCGAATTTCGATGCAATCAAAAAGATCAAAGCTTTGGGTTTTATCTCTATCTTGGAAAGAGAGTATGATTCAGACCTCAGTCAATTAAGAGAAGAGGCATTGGCATATTACTCACAGGGAAAAGAAGACCACACTATTACGGTAGGTTCTCCCCTTGGTGAAGAGAAAAAAGGAAAGTCAAAACTCTTTTTACTGCTGGTTCTGGCTCTTTTGGCCTATGCTTCTTGGTATTTTTTTACACAGTTCGATAAAAAACATTTGAGTGAACTGATCCATTTTATCGATGAAGAGAAGATGGAAAACAGTGTCACAGGGACTGAAGAAAATAAACAAGAGATCAGCATTGAAGACCTTAGTATTGCAAATGTAGTTGTCAGCGATACGAATACAAATAGCGTGACAGCAGTAAAAGTAGTAGAAGATACTGCGCCTCAAGAGAGTGTACAGAGTAATGAAACAATGGTGCAAGAGGTGAATGCCTCCATTGAACCTGTAAGCCAATTTTAGTACTGTCTGGATGGGACCAATGATAAAAATGAAAAAAATGGAAAGTGAGTAAAGCATGTTTGATGAAATTCAATTTGAGAAAATAAACCGGTTGCCAAAGTATCTTTTTGCAGAGATCAATGAGATCAAAATGGACTTGAGAAGAAAAGGGGTGGATATCATAGATTTTTCTATGGGGAACCCTGATGCTTCTACACCACAACCTATCATCGATAAACTATGTGAAACGGCACAAAAACCAAAAACACATGGGTATAGTGCGAGTAAAGGGATCTATAAACTTCGTTTGGCGATGAGTAAGTGGTATAAGCGTAAGTACAATGCTGACCTCGATCCGGACACTGAGATCGTTGCAACGATGGGAAGTAAAGAGGGGTATGTTCACCTTGTACAAGCGATTTCCAATCCGGGTGATGTTGCTATCGTCCCGGATCCTACCTATCCTATCCACTCTCAAGCATTT
>JBNLDB010000014.1:0-14255 GCA_050304115.1 Sulfurovum sp.
GGAAGTAACCTACACTTTGCCAAAACAAAAAGAGCACGATAAGCGCAAAAAGAAATTGTATGAGTAGAAGATAATAGCTCGCCATGCGCTTAAAAACCTTGTAATAAAAGTGAATCACTATAAGTGTAACACTTTTAGCTTCAGGAATGTATGATGATAGTGACTATTTACATACAAAGCATTTTCTGCTAGAATGATGTTTGAAGAGAGAGCGCAAAGCTCCCTCTAAATGGTTTTAACGATTATTTAGATACTTGAGAATAGCTAATATAATCGAAATGATGAGAATGGTCAATTCCATATCATTCACCACCTCTCACAGTCAGGATTTGACTACGAGGTTCAAACAGCAGTTGCCTCTGTTGTTTGACACAACATAATCAGACTGCATACAAATTTTATCTCAATTTTTTCAACAGTATTAAAAATATGACAAATTGACATATAGGACAAAACAAGGGAAAAGATGCTGATACGAAGCGGTAAGGTACAGTTTTTATTTTGGACGGCATTCTTTTCTGTGATGCTGTATATCTGGATCGTGACTGTCGGACTGCAGACTTTTGTCCTGCCCGATGAAAAGCCTCTAGAACTGCCTCAAGAGGTGATACTGTTGATGTTTGTGCTTTATGGTTTGTTGGCTGTTGCTTTGGTGGCTGGTACCATTATCTCTACAATGATCAACAACCGTTACTATATGAAATTCTTTGGTATTTTTATGATGGCAGGTCTTGCGACGTTATTGACGACAAGAGCGATGTTTGGTTGATTCCAGCAAGGAAGAGGGTACTTTAGTACTCCTGCATCTCGCCTTCTATATAGAGTATGGACTCTTTCAGTGCTTCTATCACACTGATCTCACGCTCTTCAAGTTTTTCTTTGCATAATACACGTAACTTTTCAAGATATAGGTCTAATAATTCGTCCTGATTCATACCGTCTCCTTTGTATAGCGTATTTTGTTTAGTATAGCATCTCTACACTTTGACTACCTGCAAGGTTTCCTTTTTAAGATGAGCAGCTGAGCTTTTTATTTTTAAACTCCTGCGGTGTCGCACCTGCCCATCGTTCAAACTCTGGATGTTCGTCAAACGGGTTTTGGGCGATCTTAAAGAGATCATCTACCACAGAAAAGTCACCTTTTTCAGCAGCATCAATAGCCTCTTGAAGGATATAGTTCTTGAGTACATACTTCGGATTGGCAGAAAGCATCTGCTCTATTCGTTCTGTAGTGTCTATGGTTTTTATACGCGCATCGTATCTGTCCAGCCATGCATTCATAGGTTCATGGTATAGCCCTATGGAGAGGAGTGCTTCTCTGTCTCCCTCATAGTGACTGAGTGTTCTAAAAAAGAGCGTATAATCCACATACAGCAGCTCCAACATGTCGAGCATGTCATCAATGAGTTCAGGATCGCCTTCTACAGTACCTTCCAAGCCAAGTTTTTTACACATGTAGTAGTGAAAATAGCGGATATAGATCTTGTCAAACATTGCCAGATTCTTCTCCATCTTCTCCGTATCGGTCAATGGGCTAAGGGCCATCACAAGCTTTTGAAGATTCCATTTGGCGATCTGTGGCTGATTTGCAAAACTGTAGCGTCCCTCTATATCTGTATGGTTACTGACATGTTCATGACGGAAATCATCCAAAAAGGCATAGGGTCCATAGTCTATGGTCAGTCCTGCGATAGACATGTTGTCCGTGTTCATGACACCGTGGTTAAACCCGACAGACATCCATTGTGCCATAAGTCTGGCCGTAATGATCATCACATCATTAAAGAGCAGGGTATAGCGGTTCTCTTTCCCACTGTGATGCGGAAAATTCTCTTCAATGACATAATCAGCTAACGCAGCAAGCTCTTCAAACTTTCTTCGATGGGCATAATATTCAAAGGTACCAAAGCGAACCCATGAAGAACTCACACGGCAGACAATGGCCCCTTTTTCTATGGTTTCGCGTCTTACATCATGTTGGGAACCTATCAGTCCCAGACAGAGTGTGGTGGGTATACTAAGCCCCTGCATCGCTTCACTCATGAGATATTCTCTGATACTTGAACGCAGTACTGCTCGTCCATCAGCGTTACGTGAATACTTGGTTGTCCCAGCACCTTTGAGCTGGAGATGATACTTGTCGATCGTACCGATGTTGATGGCTCTCCCGTCTCCCAGTCTAGGGACATAATAGCCAAACTGATGCCCTGCATAACACATGGCAAAAGGTTCTGACCCTTCTAATAGATACTCACCATTGAGAAATTTCACGAATGCTTCGCTTTGAAGTTCAGACTCATCAATATCAAGTACCTTGGCCACATCCGTGTTGGCATGTATAAGGTAGGGATCATCAAGAGGGGTTGGTGCCACTCTCTCATAACAGACAGTCGGTAGTTTTAAGTAAGGGTTGGTTACGTGTAATTCATTTAATTTCATACGCTCATATTATCCGGTAAAGCTTTGAAGTCACTTATAAAGTCAAAAATTGATGCGTCTAGGTGATGTATAACTGCATCTTCGGTATAATCTGTACATTAAATCAAGGGCTCATTTATGGCAAAAAATCCGACACTACTACAACACTTCCGTTCTTTTTGTTACCAAAACAATGCTACTGACTTTGAAGAGGCTGTAGAGTACTTTGCCGTCTTTGGCGGTATGGGATGGAATATTGACTTTTCCAGATCCATTGATGAACTGATCGAAGAAAAAGTACTTCGCAACTATAGATACATACATGGTGACATTGCACATACAACAAAGAGCAAACCTATCTATCACAAACTTTTATCAGCCATAGCATCAGGTGACCGAAGAGAATTCTCTGCATTTAAAAAAGCGAATGTAAAGAGAGAAGAGGGTGAAGAGGCGATAGATTGGCTGATCAAAAAAGGATTTCTGGTGTTTGACAGATCGGTTGAAAAACCTCTGACAGAAGCGGATGCCAATTCTGATAAACTCCTCTTTATGCAGCCATTTATGCGTTTCTGGTTTGCCTGTATCTCTCCTTACTATAAAGGGATCAAAGAGGCGGATTACACAGAGATGAAAGCACACTGGTCACGTATACGGTCAGAGTTTTCAAATCTTATCTATGACCAGTTGGTGTTTGAAATGCTAAAAAAGAGTTTGAAGGATGCTTTTGAAGGTGATCCGATCGTTGGTATAGGGGGGTACTGGGACAAGCATGTGGAGATCGATATACTGATCAAAAGAAAGTCCGGTGAGATGATCGCAGGTGTGACAAAGCATACCAAGTCAAAAGCCAACAAAAGCGAACTGGCAAAGCTCAAAGAGAAATGTACACAGGCCAAGCTTGATGTCGACAGGTTTGTTATCTATTCTAAAAACAAGTTCTCGTCTGAACTCAAAAAAGAAAAAGGAGAGAATCTGCAACTCTTTTCATTGCGGAACCTCACCGGTCTGATCGCGGACCTGAGTGAGAAAGACCTGCTGGTGTATACCAACAAGAAGTATTAGAGGAGAGTGTTGATCAGCCTCTGATATTGAGGAAGTTCTTGGTACTGATATCATCCCAAGGCTTATTGAGTTTGACAAACTCCTGATAGCTTTTTAACACACGTTTAAAATCTTCACTTTGAGCACTCTGGGCATCCAGTACTTCGTTCAGTGCTACTTTGGCTGCATCCATCATATCTTGAGGGAATGTGCGTATCTCTACATTTTTTGGAAGTGCCTGTAGTGCTTTTGCATTTTTGTATCTGAATTCATGAAGCATATTGGCTGACATCTCTTCACTGGCTGCAGTAATAATGGCTTGATGCTCGCTACTTAACTTTTCCCATCTGGCTTTGTTGAAAGTGATCTCGAGTATGGAACCGGGTTCATGCCAGCCTGTATAGTAGTAGGGTGCCGCTTTCGCAAAGCCCATCATACTGTCCAGAGCAGGTCCTACCCATTCTGTCGCATCTATCGTCCCGCGTTCGAGTGAGGTATAGATCTCTCCCGCAGGCAAGAGTACAGGGTTCACACCCAGTTTTTTCATTACTTCTCCACCCAGGCCGGGGATACGCATTTTAAGGCCTTTAAGATCAGCAAGTGAGTTGATCTCTTTTTTGAACCAGCCGCCCATTTGAGGTCCCGTCGTTCCTCCTATGAGTGGGTAGAGGTTAAATTTACCGTACAGTTCACGCCAAAGTTCATATCCGCCGCCAAACTTCATCCATGTGACCATCTCTTCACTGGTAAGCCCCAGAGGCATGCCTCCAAAGATAGAGAAAGCTGGATTCTTCCCTTTCCAGTAGTAGACACCGGAATGAAACGCATCGATCTGTGCCGCGGAAGTAGAGTCAAAGACCTGAAGGGCAGGGACAAGAATGTTCTTGGCATAGACTTTGATCTCAAGTGTCCCTCCGCTCAGTTCAGCACAACGTTTGGCAAAAGCATCCACGCCTGTCCCCATGATGGGAAAGTGTGCAGGCCAGGATGTTGCAAGTTTGAGCGTCACTTTTTTACCCCGGTTTATGTTCGCAGAAGTCCCTTCTGTTTTCTCTTCGGCTCTGTGACACGCACTTGCAGCCAGTGCAGTAGCACCCAATGCTGTGGTTGTTAAAAAGTCTCTTCTCTTCATCTATCTATGTGCCTTTTATCTACGTATATATGGATAGTATTATAACGAAATAGTTCCACAGTGGGGAACGATGGTGCTTTTTAATAGTTAGAGGTAAGAGAGTGATTCAATTCATAACAAGTTTGTTCGTTTTAGATCATTGAAGTATTACTTTAGTGATACATGCAATACAATAGAACGTCTACTTAAATTTGTATCTTTTATTTTGCTTCCGCCATGCGGAAAAAGAGGATGCCAGATAAGCATATCCCCTTTAGATAACTCAAAAGTTTCCTCAGTGAGACCTTCTTCTTTATACTTTTTTTGTAATTTCTGCTGATGTTGGTACCATAATGTAGGGTTTAGTTCAGGAACAGCATCAAAACGGCTATAAAATTTGTGTGCGATCTTATTTCTCTCGATTTCCACTTTATGTCCACCCTTCACTCCCAAAAGTGGTCCACTTTCAGATGTTACATCTTCAAGTGCCACCCAGATACGGAAGTAGCGGTTATGAGGTGAAAGATCAAATACAGGGATGTCACGGTGCAACTCTTGCTGACTTCCCTGTAAAAAAGTGATGCTGGTATGGAGTGAACTTCTGCTGCCAAAGAGTAGATCTTGAAGCTTAAGTACTGCATGATTTGAAAACAGAGCCTCTATTGCAGGCACCTCTTTATGTAGACCGATAAGTCGAGGGTAAGTTCCATCGGGTTTTCTGTTTGAGATCAGTGCATGTGCATGTTGATCTATCCAAGCATCGATTGCACTATTGAGAGTCTCCATGTCATGGTCATGAAGGGCCTTTTTATAAAGGAAACACCCCTCTTGTTTGAATTTCTCTACGATCTCTTTTTCATTGTGTGAAAGATCCAAAAAACGTTTTTGCTGCTGATAGGTGTCATAGTCAAACCATAATTTTTCTGCTCGTAAAGTATTTATACTCATCATAGTATAGGGTATGCAAATAACACTCCAAAAAGCACATTGTATCTCTTGCTAGGGTGCTTACATCCTACTTAAGTATATATTATGCA
The DNA here is from genome assembly GCA_050304115.1 of Sulfurovum sp. GTDB lineage: Bacteria > Campylobacterota > Campylobacteria > Campylobacterales > Sulfurovaceae > Sulfurovum. Next base: position 5,611 of record JBNLDB010000014.1, read on the forward strand.
TATAAAAATCTGAGGTAGACCATGTAAGAGGAGAGAGCATGCATAATCATACATTGTATGATGAAGAAGAGCAGTGGGTGATTTGGAACAGTGCTTATGGCATTGTCGATACAGTGGCACTTGGCCGTGTTGAACGTGGTCAAAACACTGCAAATGCCTGGCTCAGTGAACCTTATGATATGGTAGGCCCCTTCAGCCTCAATGAGCTTGAGGAAAACGGTCAGATCAACTTCGCAGCCTGTACCGTAATGTCGCGTCAAAGATGGAAAATGGATCAAGTAAAACTGCGTCAGGAATCTCTGAAAAAACGGCGTGAAGCGCAACGTATGTTTGAAGAACGTATAAGAGAAAACAGCTACAAGAGAATGCGTTCAAGTGGTTTTATGTCATTAAGTGAGAAAGATTGTAGAGCGTTGTTGAACCTACCCGTTAGTGGCATGCTTAAGTCATCACAAATCAAAACGGCCTATCGAAAGCTTGCCAAGAAGATGCATCCCGATGTCGGTGGCAGCCAAGAAGAGTTTGTTCAAATGACACAGGCACGTGACGTTTTATTGGAACTTTGCTAAATAGATTGGAACGGTAGATGTACTGTTCACTTTAAAAAGGATTTAAATGCAACAAAAAAGTCGCCATCCAAAAGTCATACTCTTAAAAGGTAATGGACCGATCACAATTAACAGTGAGATGATGGAGCTCATTACCATTACACTCTCACATGGTCTCATTGGATTACCTTTAAAAGAGTTACGGGCAGAAAAGGTTTGTCTGGTGAGTAGTTTAGAGTCTTTTTGGGAGATACATAAAACCATCAAAGATAAACCCTGTTGTTTTATCTATTGCAATGAAAAGCTCGATGAAGAGGATATGAAGTTGATCCACGCTGAGACGATATCGGTTGCATAAAAAGTGTAGAAACACTCATGGTCCATACCCATGTAGTATCATCAGGATTTAACCTACCTTAATATAGATAGAGTACTATTACATATTTTCAAAGCAAGGGTATAGATGGAGTGTCATATTTGTAACAAAGCTGCAATGTCATTTGTCCACGAAAAAACAGATATCAACTACTATTACTGTAAAGCGTGTGAATATATATTCAAATCACCTGAGCACTACCAAGACCTCTCTAGACAAAAAGAGCGGTATAACCTCCATGAGAATGATGAAAATGATGCAGGGTACCAGGCGTATTTCCAAAGATTTCTTGATTTTATCCTCCCTCTACTGGAAAACAAACCCAAAACAGCGCTTGATTTCGGCTGCGGAAGAAGTTCCCTACTTGCTTCACTGCTTGAAAAAGAGGGCATTGCGTGCGATTACTATGATCCTATTTACCATCCTGAAGGATTGGAAGAAAGTAAAAAGTACGGACTGATCGTCTCTACAGAAGTGTTTGAACACTTGCATCAGTCCAAAGAGGTGTTCGAGAGCCTTTTGGAACGGTTGGAAGAGGGCGGTTACCTGGCCATACAGACACAGTTCCATCCCAATGATATAGAGGCATTCAAAAGATGGTACTACCATCAGGACCCGACACATATCGTCTTCTTTACTGCACAGACTTTCAGAGTACTTTGTAAAAAGTTTGGTGTTGAATTTGTTGCTGATAACGGGAAAAATATGGTGCTTATGAGAAAACCTTTACACTCACACTGACGGCAAGTGTAACAAGGTATTTAAAAGAGAGAGTACTCTTCCTGGATGGTATGTAACATACTTTTGTCTGCATTGTAGATAAATGCATAGTTATAATGGATATTTTTAAGCAGCTCCTGCAGCTCCTCTTTGGTTGCAAACCAGTGAGGGTGGTCAATGCCAGGTACTTTGGTCTTAGGCGGTGTCATGACAACGCTCTTTACCCACATATTGCTTCTCATGACATACTCTCTTGCTTTGGTGATATCAGAGAGGTTGTCGGTAAAGATGGCGACTTTATCACTCTTGCTTGCCTGTGTACTTTTGAGTTTACCGTCTATGAATACCGGTGTGAAGTGTTTCGTATACTTGAGACGCTCCACTGAATAGGGAAGTTCATGTGTTTCACAAAAGTCTATCACACGAAGCAGATACTCCAGATGGAAAGGGATCAGCTCTTTTTCCTGGTAAACGAATCCGCCTACTTTGAAGGTCGTTCTAAAGAGTGTATCAAAGACGGCATAGCCATCGACCTCTTTCTTGAGTTTCGGTACGTCAGGTTTGATCAGTTCCATCAGTTCCTGGTCCGTTCCTACAAAGAGCGAACTTTCAGTGTTCAGAATCTGTTCAAATGCCTTTCTCCAGTCATTTGATATAAAGGTAATGTTGGTCTTGTGAAGAAGTATCATCTTCAAAAAGGTCATTTCATGTTCTGAAAGCAGATAAAATTCTGCTTCTTTTCTGATAATCACATAACGGACGAGTTTCATGGCTGCAAGCTGTAAGTCCGACACTTTGATCCAGGCGATCTCATCATCCGTTTGTACGATAGTGTCATCGGCGTAAACGATGGCATAGGCACCATTGGCGATGGCATGGTCAATCTCTTCCTGGTTTGAAGAGAAAAAAAGATCACCATGCTCTACTTTTGAGTAGTAGACTGTTGCAGCTTCTATCGCTTGAACCTTTGGACTGTTCGTAAGTGTTCCCTCTGTGAGGTTTATAATATCTTCAATCTTCATACTTAACCTATAGGTGTTCCGGCTGTTTTTGGCTTTTCCGGACGAATCATGCACAGACCGTTCTCATCTTTGGCTGCAAGAAGCATCCCTTCACTCTTAAGACCCATAAGCTTCGCCGGTTTGAGGTTTGCAACCACACAGACCTGTGTATTAAGCATCTCTTCAGCACTGTACCACTCTTTGATCCCCGCAACAACCTGTCTAGGGGCATCTTCACCTACATCGACTTGCAGTAAAAGAAGTTTTTTACTCTTTGGTACTTCCTCTGCCTGTACGACCGTACCAACTTTGAGTGAGGTTTGGAAGAACTGGTCTATACCTATCAGTGCGACACCTTCTTCTTTTTCCGTTTCTTCTTTGGCAGCTTCTTTTTTAGGTGCTTTCTCTTTCTCTTTGACATCAACAGGTTCTGCTTGTTCAAGTAAAGGCTCCTCTATACGTGGGAAAAGAGGGTCTATCTTTTCAAGTGTGAAGGTTCCAAGAAGTTGTTTCTCTTTTATCATGCTGTTCCATGAGTCATTGTCTATGGTAAAGTGCAGTGCATTTGAGATCTTTGTACATACCGCAGGCATGACAGGAGAAAGCATGATAGATACTTTTGCAAGTATCGCAGCGATAAGTCCGTTAAGGGCCATCGCTTCCTCCTCTTTGCCTTCTTTCATCAATGTCCATGGCTGGTACATATCGATCGCTTTGTTCGCTACGGTGAGTGGTCTCCAAAGCTCTTCGAGGTATCTGTGTATCTGCATATCAAAAAGCAGCGGTTCCAAACTCTCCAAAGCAGCATGCACTTCATCCAGTTCTGCCTGATAGTATTTAGAGACATGTGCAGAGTCTACGGTACCGTTAAAATATTTTCCGCTCATTCCTATAAGACGGTTGAGCAGGTTTCCAAGGTCATTACCAAGGTCCGAGTTTATACGGTCTATGAGCGCTTTTTGACTGAAGTCACCGTCACCGCCGAATGGTACTTCTCTAAGCATAAAGTAACGGAAGTTGTCCAGTCCATAGGCATCTGCCACTTCTCTAGGGTTCACAACGTTCCCCTTGGATTTACTCATCTTTTCACCATCTCTTGTCCACCAACCATGCGCAGCGATATGCGTAGGAAGAGGGAGGTCAAGGCTCATAAGGAATGCCGGCCAGTAGATAGCATGGAAACGCAAAATATCCTTACCGATGAGTTGGACACGTGCCGGCCAGTAGTCCATGTTTGCTTCATCTGTTCCATATCCAAGTGCTGTGACATAGTTCATCAGTGCATCAAGCCATACATACATCACATGCTTAGGATCATCTATCTCCTCTGGCAGTTTCACACCCCAGTCGAAACTGGTTCGTGTAATGGAAAGATCCTGCAGTCCGCCTTCAACAAAACGGATCACTTCATTTCTTTTGCTCTTTGGTAAAATGAAGTTCGGGTGCTCCTCATAATACTTAAGCAGTTTATCTTCATATTTTGAGAGTCTGAAGAAATAGCTCTCCTCTTCTACTACCGTAGTGCTTTTCCCACATTCAGGACAAAACTCATCATCGACCAATTGTATGGCAGGAAAGAAGGTTTCACATGAGATACAGTAGTGACCTTTATAGGTATCTTTATATATATCACCATTTTCGTGCATGATCGAAAAGGCTTTTTGGACGCCTTTCATGTGATCGGCATCGGTCGTTCTGATAAATTTATCATAAGAGATATCAAAATCATCCCAAAGGTTTTTAAAAGTGGCTGAGATCTCATCTGCATAATCCTGGGTCGATTTTCCTCTTGATTTTGCAGCTTCTTCTATTTTCTGACCGTGTTCATCGGTACCGGTAAGAAAGAAAGTATCCAATCCTGACATACGGGAGTAACGTGCAAGTGTATCTGCAATAATAGTCGTATACGCATGACCGATGTGGGCAATGTCGTTAACGTAGTAGATCGGGGTGGTTATATAAGATTTTTTGTGACATGACATAGTATGTAGTTCCTTAAACAAATGAGTTTGTAGAGTAAATTTTGTAAATATTTTAGCCAAAAAGTGCTGTGTTATGGGTGAGATTTGTAAATTATATATTTATGATGTATAATAATGCACATAGGGAAACGGAATGGGGGAATTCTAAAAGGACAAACATGGATAACCATCCAGGTGTATCACCAGACATACAGAGTCACTCAACGAAAAAGACCTACAGCGCCGAAGAGAAACAACTCATTATGGCGAGATTGAATGAAGAAAGACTGATCCATCAAAGAGCAGAAGAGGAGCTCAAAGGTAATAAAAGAACATTTACGGAAGAAGAAAAAAAGAAGATCTTAGCCAAGATCAATGAAAAAAGACTCAGTACACAAAAACGTGAAGAGATCAAAAAGAAACGGCTTCATAAGAAGAAGCGTTATAAGATAGGGAATAAAGAGTTCTATAAATTTACAAATATGGAACGGGAGTATTATATAGAGATCGCAGATTGCGATAAAATCACCAATAGGGCAAGTATCGTTACGCTTTATTATAAATCTATCAGTGAATATGAAGTGAAAAAGAAAGACGTACTGATTAAAACAGAAATATATTCAGACAAGTTCTTTGTCTCCTATGAGTTGGTACGTGTCTATTTTAAAGGGTATTCCCTTGAAGATGAGAAGTAAAAAGAAGCAATGTATTATGTCTATATAGTAAAGTGTGCAGATGAGACACTTTATACCGGTATAGCGAAAGAACTCGAACGCAGGATCGATGAGCATAACGGTTCGGACAAAGGTGCCAAATATACGCGTGTAAGAAGACCGGTCACCTTAGTCTATAGTGAAGAGTATGCAGATAGAAGTCTGGCATCAAAACGTGAGTATGAGATCAAAAAAAAGATGAGCAGGGCAGAGAAGTTGAAGCTGATAGCCTCTGCTTAGAACTCAAAGCCGCCGCCGGAACCTTTACTCATACTGTCATAGACAGCCTGTACGTAGCTGTCACGTACTACACAATCAAGCAGTTTTTCACAACCCATACAGCTTTTGACCTGATGCTCTGATTGACAGGCTTCCAGCTCGGATTTTTTCTGTTTCAGGGCTATCTGCCACTCATCTAGGACTTGGTCTGACATTACGCTTTTATCCCGTAAGCATCTTTGAGCCTGTTTATCTCATAATTGGAACCGAAGAAACAAGGGCTTGTGTCATGCGGATGATTTGGTATAAGCTCCATGAGTCTCAGACCTTGGTCATTGACCGCCTGTCCTCCGGCCTGTTCATACATGAAAGCAAAAGGGATCACTTCAAAAAGCTGTCTGAGTTTACCATCTGGTTTGTCTGATGTGCCAGGGTATGAGAAGATCCCGCCCCCTTTTAAGAGTATCTGGTGAAGGTCTGGTACCATACCGCCAGAGTATCTGAGACGATACCCTTCAGCAAATAGACCATCTACAAATGTTTTGTGCGCTTTGGTCCAGTTTTGTTGTGTCCCGCCAGGTGCATTGAGCTTTCCTTTTTCATCCAGTGAGACTTCGGAGATGAAATTGAAGAGTCCCTCCTGCGCTCTGTAATGTTTAGGTTTTGCATTTCTTGTTGCCGTCATAAGTTCAATACGCGGACCATAGACTACATAAGCAGAGGCTACAAGGTTTTCAGCTTTCAACTCCCCTTCATAGATACCGAAGATAGAGCCCACAGAGAGATTGACATCCGCAAGACTCGAACCGTCCAAAGGATCATAACAGATCGTATATTTCCCCTCTGCATGTAATTCCAGGACACCCTCTTTCTCTTCACTGACCAGGGCTTTGACGATAGAAACACTTTTAAAAGCCTCTTCAACGATATAGTCGCTTTTTACATCCAGTTTCAGCTGATCTTCACCAGATGTATTTTCAGTGTCACTGTATCCCAGGTCTTCTGTTTTAATGGCATGGTCTATTTTGATCGCAATCTTTTCAATGGTTTCAAATATGGTTAACATCTCTTATCCTCTTTTACTTTATAGTTCTTTTGCATGCGCATTGATCCACTCTATGATCTGAGCAGTATGGTTCAGATCCAGTATGTCGATACTCTCTGGTATCGTATAGGCCCCGATATCTATCGTGTCATCGATAGCTATGGCTTCGCTGCAGGAAAAATAACTTTCATCGATCTGATTCCTGAACACAGCAATACGCGGCAGCGGAAGTGTTTTAAGCCCTTCAACCAGTAGAATATCAAAATCATTGATCATGGCTACGATATCATCCAGTGTTTTTTCTCTTTGAGAGAAGTATGTGGTACGTGTAGGTGAAGTGACAACGACTTCTGCACCCGTTTGTGAGAATTTATGGCTATCTCTTCCTTCTACATCGAACTGTGCTTTGTCTTTAGGGTCATTTTTGATGATGGCAACTTTTCGTTCTTTTATCAATATTTGCGCAATTTTTTCTACCAGTGTGGTTTTCCCGCTGTTTGACGGACCGGTAAATGCAACAGCAACTCTTTTACTCACAGCATGATTTCCTTGAATGATGATTAAATGCATTATACATCAATCTTTATTGAATGTATGTTAAAATTCGTATGAATTACAAGGAGTGTATATGGTTAGGTCATGTTTATTGTTCATAGCCATCGCTCTTCTTCTTGGATGTACATCAAAACAAGAGACAGATCTGTTCCAGGGTTACAGTGAAAAAGTGACCTATCATAAACAGTTGCAAAAAACAGAAAAGACACAACTCTATCAGGATGGTGTCACCAAAGTCTTGTTAACTGCAACCTATCTCTATACTCCTAACTTTGAAAATAATGATACTCGGGATGAAGTCTTTATCGTAGGATTGTCCATGGAAGGTCAAGCAGAAGGAACGTTAAATTCTGAAGGGAACAGTTTAACGCTGAACGGCACAAAAGCTAAAGCGATCAAAGCACTGAGCCTGGAAGATGAACGGTTAAAAGCCTTGTCTTTTGTGACCCCATGGAGCAGTTATTACCTCGTTACTTTCCCTCATACGTCAAGTAAAAAGGTCACACTCCTCTTTGAGAGTAGATCGTACGGAAAAGGTGAGTTGCATTTCGCCAAAGTGGCGAAATATGTCTTGAGCGAAGAAGCCTTTTGATCGTAAGTGTTTTTTGTATTATTTTCTGAACGTATCGGTTTCAGAAGGTGAGGCAAGTATTTTCAAAAGCGGGAAGATACGTGTGGTTACGCCCAGTTTATTCAGATAGATGACATAATTTGCCAGTACTTTTTTCCCATACTCTTTGGCTTCCTCATTTTTTATTTTTTCCATGCTCATATAGGGTTCGTAAGGACCTCTTCTAAAATAATGTTTGTTGGTGATCAGCCTTCTGGTAAAACCTATACCCCCATTGTATGCATAGGCGATAAAAAGAGGATGGAAAAGGTATTTGGTAAGATAGTCAAGGTGGAAGTCTGCATACTCTATGGCCTTGTAGGGATTGAATATCTCATCATAATCTATCTGCTCACCTTTCTCTTTGGAAACATGTTCGATGAGAAACGGCATGAACTGCATCATTCCCAACGCAAAGGATCGTGAGACCGAAGCCGGGACAAAGCGGCTCTCCTGTCTTGCGATAGCATAGATCAGTGCCTGACGTTCCGGTGTCATGTGTTTCATGGCTTTACGGTAAGGCATTGGAAAATAAGACTCCGTATAGTTGCAGGCTTTGGCTTTGAGGTAGGTATAGATACCTATCGTTTCTTGAGATTTATGTTCATCTGCCAGTTCATCCAGATCCACGCCTGAATTCATCTTCTGTTTGACTTTGGCCCAATCGATCGGATCTTCGATATCAAATCCCCAGTTACTGCTTTTCCAGAGAGATTCGGTAATGGTTTTAGGATATTTCCCGTTGATAGTGTCTGCTGCCATTAACGTATAGATATTGACATTACAGCTTTCACGTAACAGATTTAGGTATTTATCCTTTTTTGTGCTCAGGTAGAGCCAGAAAAGAGACTTGTCTATGTCATAGCGCTGAAGGTAGTTTTTACGTGCCTCCTCAAA
>JBNLDB010000015.1:0-14032 GCA_050304115.1 Sulfurovum sp.
TTAGAGTATACTGACGGTAGTTTCTCTGCAACAATATGGGCGAGGAATCTTACAGATAAAGAGTATGCAGTTAGAGGTTTCTATTGGGGGAACAACCCTACCCCAACACCTGGGTACCCTGATGGTTATGAAGATGAGTTATATGTTCAGAAAGGTACTCCAAGAACATTTGGCTTGACCCTAGCATACGATTTTTAATAAGGACTCATAGATGGAGATCTCCGTAGACATCAGTATGTATCCACTTCAAAAAGAGTTTGAAACGCCTATATTGGCTTTTATCGCCGAGCTTGAAAAAGAGCAGCGTGTTGAGGTCGTCCGTAATGAACTCAGCACCCAGGTGCATGGTGATTATAAGGTGATCATGGCACTTTTGGAAAAAGAGATGTACTCGGTTTTTACAGAGATTCCGGATTCTATTTTTGTGCTGAAACTGGTAGGTAATAATAGACAAGGTATTTATGGGATATAATCTTTTATGATCAAAATACTATACACACTTCTACTGCTTACAGTCATTACATTCAGTAATGACAAACCCATACTTACGATCTATACCTATGATGCTTTTGCTGTCTCCTGGGGTCCCGGACCTAAGATAAAAGAAGCTTTTGAAAAAGAACATGACTGCAATGTAAAATTTGTGGGGCTGTCCAGTTCCATAGGTGCCTTAAGAAAAGTTCAACTTGAAGGTAAAAACACAAAGGCAGATATCGTACTTGGGCTCGATACCAACATAGCACAAGCTGCAAAAAAAACGGGACTGTTCGCTAAACATGGTCTTGACACTTCAAATTTAGATTTGCCTGTTCCCTATACAGATGAGTATTTTGTACCGTATGATTACAGTTATGTGGCCTTTGTCTATGATGAAAATAAGGTGAAAAACCCACCTGCATCTTTTGAGGCACTTGCCGCTATGCCGGAAGATTTCAAGATTGTTATCCAGGATCCCCGTTCATCCACTCCTGGACGTAGTTTGCTTGTATGGGGCAAGGAGATATATAAAGAGAAAGCAGGGGAGTATTGGAAAAAGCTTGCCCCTCATATATTGACCATCACGAAAGGCTGGTCCGAGTCCTATGGCTTGTTTCTAAAAGGTGAAGCAGATATGGTCTTGTCCTATACGACTTCACCTGCTTATCACATCATAGAAGAGAACAGAACAAACTTTAAAAGTGCACGGTTTGATGAAGGTCATTATGGACAGATAGAAGTTGCAGCGATGCTTCACTCTTCAAAACATAAAGATCTGGCAAAAAAGTTTTTACATTTTTTACATAGTGAAACCTTTGCAGAGATCATCCCTACAGCAAATTGGGCCTATCCTGTTGTTAAAACAAAAGAGGGATTACCTAAAGTTTTTGAGACACTGACTCAGCCATCCAAAATGATCTTACTGGATGGTAAAACAGTTGAAGTGCATAGAAAAGCGATCATTAACGAATGGCTGAGAGCACTGGAACGCTAAAAATGTTGGAGGATGTAAAACGATTGAAATATTCACTGCTTCCGGGAGGGTTTGTATCTCTCTTGTTGCTGGGTTTTGCTTTTTTATTGTTTTTCATACTTTTTCTCTCACAAGAGGATGCCTCTCTAACACAGCTTGAGAGCAGGGTCTTTTCTCTTCTGAAGTTTACACTTTACCAGGCTTTTTTATCTACACTATTATCTCTAGCGGTAGGTTTGGCTTTGGCCTGGAGCCTGGCACATCAGTCAAACTTTAAAGGGCGTTCTTTGCTGGTGGCACTCTTCTCCTCCTCTTTGGTCTTGCCGACGCTAATCGTTGTCTTTGGACTTATATCTGTACTTGGGCGTAATGGATGGATCAACCAACTGAGCCTCTACCTTTTTGATCACTCTTTTGGTTCTTACCTGTATGGCTTAACGGGTATCCTGGTAGCACATGTCTATCTGAATGCTTCTTTTGCGTCACGCTCTTTGCTGCATGTTTTTGAGTCTATTCCCAAAGAGAAGTACAAACTTGCAAAAAGTTTGAACTTTACAACATTTCAACGTTTCATCTATGTAGAGTGGCCGGCTTTAAGAACGACACTTTTAAGCATCGCATCCACTATATTTCTCTTATGTTTCACTTCATTTGCCATTGTCCTTGTACTGGGAGGTTCGCCTTCATATAATACTTTGGAAGTGGCGATCTATGAGGCAGTGAAACTTGAATTTGATATTGCCATGGCCCTAAAACTTGCATTGATACAACTTTCAGTGACTACCTTGCTGGTACTCTTTTCATCGAACTTCAGAACCAACGTCGATAATGTGGGAACAGACATGCTTCATATACCCTGGTCCGAGTCTAAACATGTCAAACGATTTCAGGTAGCCATGATCAGTCTTTTTTCCCTGTTTTTTATTTTACCTCTACTTGCGATCATCATTGATGGATTGGGTGCAGAATTTACAAAGATACTCAAAGAACCTCTCTTTATCAAATCTTTTTTAACCAGTATGGGGCTTGCAACAGTGTCAAGTATAGTGACCGTACTCTTTGCACTCTTTTTAAGTGATACAAAAAGAAATTTTACACTCAAACACCGTTTAGAGGATAACACTCTCTCAAAAATACTCAATATGATCGTTTCCTTTGCGGGAAACCTCTATCTTGCGATTCCGTCATTGATCATGGGATTGGGATTTTTCCTTTTGTCCCAAACGTATGAAGCCCCTATGGTTATATGGTCGACCGTAGCACTTCTCACGGCAAATGTACTGATGTCATTGCCTTTTGCCTTGGCCATTTTGGCACCTGTCATGCAAAAGACGGGACAGAGGTATGACAAGCTTGTTTTTTCGTTGAACTTGACTCCATTGCAAAGGTGGATCTATTGTGAATATCCATACTTGAAGTCATCTATCGGCTATATTTTTGCACTCTCTTTTTGTTTTTCATTAGGGGATTTAGGTATTATTGCACTGTTTGGATCCGATGATTTTTTAACCCTGCCATGGTATCTGTATCAACTTATGGGGTCCTATAGAACAAGTGATGCTGCTGGAGTCGCTTTGATACTCTTGGCTATCACACTATGTGCATTTATTTTGTTGCCAAGACTATTTAGGAGTAGCGTTGCTAAAGATAACTGATTTAAAGTTCCAGCATCAAAATGCTGATGAGACCTATACATATTCCATGTCTGTAAAGCCCAAAGAGATCGTAGCGATACTTGGACAAAGCGGAAGCGGGAAATCCACACTTCTTGATCTTCTGGCGGGATTCCTACATGCAAAAAGCGGTAGTATAAAGTTAGATGCATATGAGTTGATAGATCAAACGGTGGAAGCACGGCCTATCAGTATCTTATTTCAAAATCATAATCTCTTTGAACACTTATCCGTACAAAAAAATATACTTTTAGGCATAAGTAAAACACTTAAAAGTACTCCAGAAGAGTTGAACAAAGTGAAAACAATACTCAAAGAAGTGGGCCTTGAAAAATTTGAGCATACCACTGTTTCATCTCTTTCAGGAGGACAACAGCAGCGTGTTGCATTGGCACGGGTACTGATACGCCATGAGCCTATATTACTTTTGGATGAACCCTTTACAGGATTGGATGCTGAGACAAGAACTACAATGCTTGACTTGGTCAAAAAGATCACACATGAAAACAACCTGCACACTATCATGATCACACATGAAATGGAAGATTGTGAACGTATTGCCGACAGGGTGTATAACATAGAGAATCAAAAGCTTGTGGAACAATGATCGATCAACTGAAACAATACACACTTTTTGAAAACAAAGAGATTGACTCCTATCAGCTTCTGGAGAAGCAGGGCTACAACAATGAAAACTATCTGATCCACAGTGACACAGAAAAATATATTTTACGCAAGTTCATCCGAACAGATGTCGACAGAAAATTTGAATTTCAAGTACAAACATTGGCATTTGAACAAGGTGTAGCCTCAGAGCCTTTACTTTTGGATGAAGAGAAAGCATTGGCGGTATCCGCATATGTAGAGGGTAGGCATAAAGAGAGTTTGGGAAAAGACGATCTGCATCAGTTTGCAGAAGTATTGAAAAAAGTCCATAGTTTAAAAATAGAAAGAGACCCTCTATTGTTAAAGCCGCTTTTCAAGACACCGTCAAAAGCAGTGCAGGATGCTTTCCTCACCCTAGAGTGCTTTCCTTATGACTATGTATTATGTCACAATGACCTCAATCCTCGCAATGTACTTTTTGCAGAAACGATCCAGTTGATCGACTGGGAAGATGCAGCGATTAACGACAGGTATTTTGATCTGGCATCTGTCTGTGTTGAGTTTAATCTTGATAGAGAAAAGGAAGCCTATTTTTTAAGACGTTATTTCACGGAAGTAAATGAAATCAATGATGAAAAACTCAAAGCCTATAAAGTGATCTACAAAGCCTTATGTATACAATGGTTTGAGAATTGGGAACATAAAAAACAAATGGAGCATACGCCCCATCCGGAGGATGAGAAATAAGCATAGATCCTTTTGTAAGACTTACTCTACTGTAACAGATTTAGCAAGGTTTCTAGGCATATCCACATCATTTCCAAGTCTTACAGAAATTTCAAGAGCAAGCAGTTGTGTTACCACCATCATCTCAAAAAATTCTAACATCGGATGCGTATCATAGCCTGTTTGTATGAAGTCATCCGCGAGATCAAAAGGTTGTGGAGAGATAGCACAGATCGTTGCATCTCTGGCACTGAGCTCTTCTACATTGGATTTGATCTTCTCATAGTGCATCGTCTTTGGCATGAGTGCAATGGTGAAAAGTTCACTGTCCGCAAGGGCGATAGGCCCATGTTTCATCTCACCTGCAGGATACCCTTCTGCATGTAAGTAACTTATTTCTTTGAGTTTTAATGCACCCTCAAGTGCAAGAGGGTAGAAGATATCTCGTCCTATGAAGAAGAATCCATGTCCATGCAGATAACGTTTTGAGAGTCTATGTAGTTTTGCATGTAATTCATCCGTAACGATCAATGCTTTTGGGGTCTGTAGTATTGCAGTGATCTCACTCTTAAGTATCTCTTTTGAAACTGTGTTCTTTTCCTGACCTACATAAAGCGCTAACATCCACAGTACCATGGTCTGTGTTGCAAATGCTTTGGTACTTGCTACCCCTTTTTCTATACCGGCCCTTGTGAGGATGGCAGTGTCACTTTCACGCACGATCGATGAATTATCTACATTACAGACACTCAGACTCTTCAAGCCTGCACGTTTTGCCATTTTGAGGGCTTCGAGTGTGTCGGCTGTCTCACCGCTTTGAGAGATAGTAATGAAGAGTGTATCTTTTGTCAGCAGAGGTTCTTTGTATCTGAATTCAGAAGCGATCTCAATATCACATCTTACTTTGGCGATACGCTCAAAGAGATAGGCAGAGGCCAGGGCAGAGTGGTAGCTAGTACCGCAGGCACAGATCTTGATCGCAGAAATCCCTTCGAAGAAGTTTGCATCGAGTTCATCAAAAGCAATGCTCTCATCCAGTACACGGCCCATCATAGTTTCGCTCATCACACGGCTCTGTTCATAGATCTCTTTCTCCATGAAGAAACGGTATCCGTCTTTTTGGGCAAGAATCTTGTCTGCACTCAGTGCCTGTGTGGTGAAATTCGTACTGCCATCCTTGTTAAACAGATGTACCTTCCCATCCTGGACATAGCCATATTCACCATCTTCAAGATAGTACACCTCTTTTGCCTTACCTATGACAGGGGTGTCTGAAGAAGCAAAATAGATCTCCTCATCATCAAACCCTATCAGCATAGGAGAACCGTTCTTTGCAAAGAAAATAGTATCAGGGGCTGCCTTGGTGATGAGCAGTGTGGCATAAGCACCTTCCAGTCTTTTGATCGTTTTTTCAAAAGCAGAAAAAGCTTCATTGGATGCATTATAGTATTTTTCAAAAAGGTGTACGATCGTTTCTGTATCGGTTTGGCTAAGAAATTTTACACCTTCTTTCTGCAGTTCATTTTTAAGCGCTTGATAATTTTCGATGATCCCGTTATGTACCACATAAGAGTAAGCACCCAAATGTGGATGGGCATTGAGCTCCGTTGGTTTACCATGGGTAGCCCATCTGGTATGACCTATGGAGATACCAAAACCTTTACTCTCATACTTTTTGGTCTTTTCACGCAAGTTGTCTAATTTACCTATGGCTTTATACTCAGAAAGTTTCTCCCCTTCAATGACAGCGATACCTGCAGAGTCATATCCTCTGTATTCAAGCTCCTGCAAGCCTTCAAGCAAGATCTCTTTTTTCTCTTTGGGTCCTATATATCCAACGATTCCGCACATTTTATTGATTCCCTGTAAGTTTATCTATTATCGTATCGACATTATGACAGAATTTTCCATTCTTTTCGATGAGGAACATATCTCTTACGCGACTTTTCAGTGTATGAATTTTGGCAGTAGCAATGTCAATACCCATCTCATCAAAGAGATTGATAATATACGCAAGCAAACCTTTTTGGTCTTTACAGTTCAGGTACATCACTGCATAGGTCTTAGAGTGTTCACAATCGATCTGAAGCTCATCTTTTTCTATCTCAGGTACAGTCAGGATACTCTTTTTGGTCTCATCAAATGAGTCATGAAGGATTTCTTTAAGACGTGGTAACTCTTCCGCGTTCACTTTGGTAGCAAAATCTATTTTGAAATATTTCAGGTCATCAAACAGTTTACAGATATCCATATGGACCACTCCAAGAGAGGAGAGTTTCCCTAAAAGATAAGAGATATTAAATGGTTTTCTTCGCGTCACTTCTATCGTCAAGTAATTTACATTATTGATTTTGAAAGTATAATCTTCGGTTTCAAAAGCAGTATGGGCAATAGAAAATATTTTTTTTGGTCCATATCGTAAAAAGAGAAGATCGGAAGGAATCTGTAATATCTTTTTTTGTTCTGTCGCCGTAAATGTTTTGAAGTCTACATTCCGTTTGAGCGTTTTTTCTTTTTTGAGTCGTTTGGCTGCTTCGTCCAGCATGCTCTTATTACCTAGGATATCGAGAGACTGTTCATAAAGCCCTCTGATCAGTTTTGCATTAAACGAATTATAGATCCCTTCAGCTACGCCACTCATATCCGCATAGGTCAGGATATAGATAAGATCCAACAGTTTCTTGCTTTGGAAGTGTGAGGCGAAGTGTGCAACTGTTTTTTCATTGTAAATATCTTCACGTTGGGCGACTTTACTCATCAATGTATGATAGAGAATCAGTGTTTCACCTATAGCGATATGTTCAGGGTCCAAATGCAGTTTCTCTGCGAAGACTTTGAAGAGAGATACCCCTACAGCATGATGGTCACGCTCTCTTCCTTTTCCGGCATCATGCAAGAAGGTGACAATTTTAAGCATGACTTTTTCTTCTGCACTAAGGGCTTCAAAAAGATCTTGGATAAAGGGATCCTTTATATTTTCCAAATGGTACATACAACGTATCGAGTGCATATCAACTGCCAGATCATGGTAGCCGTCAAACTGAGGAAGGTCGATCACTTTTTTAATAGGCGGGATCGTATAGCCCAGGAGTCTTGCATAGGAGAGTACCTTGAGAACGGAGTGACTGTGGGGCTGATGGAATATACTCTTGATCGTCTGATAGAGTGTATCATCCGGTCTGTCCGGTCTTTCTGAAGCAATGAGCTTTTGTATAAACGTAGGGTGGGCATAAAAAGGTTTATTCGCATGTGCAGTGAGCTGCTGAAGAAGCCCATTGAAGTCTTGCTTTCCTTTTTTGGGGTAAAGATAGTTTTTTGCAGGGGTGTCATTCACGTACTCCTGGGTGAGAATATTGAGCCAGATCGTACTGTAAAGTCTGATGATCTTCAAACTCTCAGTCACTTTTTTGGCACATTTCATTTGACCTTTTAGCCCCTCTTTATAACCAAGTAATTGCGCTATCTCAGGGATAAGCTCAAGACGCAACTGATCCTCCTTTTTATGTGAGATCAAATGTAAAGCAGAACGTACACGGAAGAGAAATTCCAAGGCGATACGGAAGTTACGATACTCTTTTTCATCTACCACACTGTCAGGAAGATTTTTGATATTGTCAACGTTATAGAGGATCTTTCCTATCCAGAAAACAAGGTTCGCATCACGAAAACCACCTGATCCATCTTTAAGGTTCGGTTCCATAGTAAGGGGGAATCTACGGTGTTGCAGTTCACGCTCTTCCAGTTTAAGCTCTATGAACTCTTTAATATTGTCATGACGGATTTGAGAAATTGCATTTTGTGTTTCCATCCAGATAAAAATGGAACCTTCTATCATACGGGATTCGATCAATGCGGTTTTGATCGTAATATCGGTTTTCGATACTTCATAGAGTTCATCGATCGTATGTACCCTGTGTCCCAGTTTTAAGCCTGTATCCCAAAGAATATAGAGGATCTTCTCAATGATCTCTTTGACGTTGTATGCAGGAATATCCTTATAGACGAGCATAAGGTCGATATCGGAATGTACGCAGAGCTGTTCTCTCCCGTAACTTCCCAGTGCGACAAGACCCAGAGGAATGGAGTTTTTCATAGGAAGATAATCCCCGAACATATCTCTGGTAGCGACTTTGTAGATCATTTTTAAGATACTGTCTATCTTTTTCGTATGCTTGACAAGAAAATCTTTACCCCCTGAAGTTGCAAAGGTCTCTTCAAGTGTATCAAAGTAGGTTTTTATATCCTTCTTAAGCACTTTGGCGATCTCGAAATCCGCTGCTTTGTTATAAAGTAATTCTTCTATTTGGGTTTCCAGTGTATTCAATTATTCTCTCCATAATGTTATATTGGTATAATACCCAAAAATAATTATGGATGTTCTCAGAATGGATTTGATACAAAAGGTACGCAACAAAGAGAGACTCACCCAAGAAGAGGGTGAAGCACTCTATGACTTGGATCTCTATACGCTTGGCGAACTCGCCGATGAAATTCGTAGAGAGAAATATGGCAACAAAAGCTACTTCAATATAAACCGGCATATAAACCCTACCAATGTCTGTGCCGATATCTGTAAATTCTGTGCGTACTCTGCAAGCAGAAAAAATCCCAACCAATATACCATGTCCCATGAAGAGATCCTGGAGATTGTGAAAAAATCTGTTCAGAACGGTGCAAAAGAGATGCACATCGTTTCAGCACATAATCCCAATGACGGTGTTGAGTGGTATATGGGTGCATTCAAAAAAATTAAAGAGGCATTCCCTGAGCTGCATGTGAAAGCCATGACAGCGGCAGAAGTGGATTTTCTGTCAAGAGAGTATGGATACAGTTACGATGAAGTATTGGATATGATGATCGAAAACGGTGTAGACTCCATGCCTGGCGGAGGGGCTGAGATCTTTGATGAAGCGGTACGTGAATACTTGTGCAAAGGAAAAGTCACGTCAGACCAGTGGATTGAGATACACCAAAAGTGGCACGAAAGAGGACGGGAAAGCAATGCGACGATGCTTTTTGGACATGTAGAGACACGTGCACACCGTATCGACCACATGATCAGACTGCGTGAGCTGCAGGACAAAACAGGCGGATTCAATGCATTTATCCCCTTGGTCTACCAAAGGGACAACAACTTTCTTAAAGTGACAGATTTCCCTACAGGACAGGAGATACTTAAAACCTATGCCATCAGCCGTATCATGCTGGATAATATTCCTCATATCAAAGCCTACTGGGTCACGGCATCGGTCAATCTTGCATTGATCGCACAGGAGTTCGGATGTGATGATCTGGATGGTACGATAGAAAAAGAGTCCATTCAATCTGCAGCAGGTGCACAGAGCAGTCATGGAATGGACCTGAATGATTTTGTCGCTCTGATCAAAAACACCGGTTTCCAACCTATAGAACGTGACAGTCTTTATCATGAGCTCAGAGCCTATTAGTATGGAAAAACGCTATTACCCTTATGAGGATTTTGTAGCTGATACAAGATCTCTGGCTGAAATGATCGACTGGAAGTTTGATACGATTATCCCTATTGCAAGAGGAGGGCTCTCTTTAGGCCATCTTCTTGGTGAATATTACGATATCAGGGAAGTCTTCAGTATCAATACGATCGGGTATGAGGACACGGTCAAATTAGAGCAAGTGAAAGTGTTTAATATCCCAGAGTTATCCGGTGCTAAAAACGTACTCATTGTGGATGATATCGTGGACAGTGGTGACACATTGATAGAAGTGTTGAAGGTGTTGCATAAGGCGTACCCGTCCGTGAACTTTAAAACAGCTTCGCTTTTTTATAAGAAAACTGCTAAAATAGCCCCAGATTGGTATGTAGAAGAAGCAGACAGATGGATCGAGTTTTTTTGGTCTATCGATTTAAATAGGAAGAAATAAATGGTATTAATGATAGACAATTATGACAGCTTTACCTACAATGTAGTACAGTATTGTAGAGAGCTTGGAGCAGACCTGAAGGTTATACGTAATGATGAGATGACCATTGATGAGATCAAAGCATTACACCCCGATAAGATCATTCTTTCACCAGGCCCTTCCACCCCTGATGATGCAGGCGTGACACTGGATGTGATCAGAGAATTTGCAGATACCACGCCTATTTTTGGTATCTGTTTGGGCCATCAGAGTATCGCGCAGGCATTTGGCGGAGATGTGATCAGGGCCAAAAATATGATGCACGGTAAAACGTCTCAGATCGTTGTGGATGAGCAAACCCCTATTTTTAAAGATCTTCCGCATGAATTCAGGGCCACACGCTATCACTCTTTAACGGTCAAAAAAGAGACTTTGCCTGATAGGGTCATTGCCACCTCACACAGCAAAGATGATGGCGAGATCATGTCATTGCAGATCAAAGACAGACCTATTTATGGTGTGCAGTTCCATCCTGAATCCATTATGAGTGAATATGGGCATGAAATGTTAGAGAACTTTTTAAAACTTTAAGATCCCAGAATGAAAAAACAGCATTTCTTTTTAGCATTCTTTTTTTATGCTATCGCTGTTTTTTACCTTGCCGCAACCACACCTATCAGTCCGCACGAGGCAAAGATACTCTATACTTCGGATGACATTGTAGGCTATCTGATGAGGTGGGGTGAGAGTCTTGATGCAGGATTTTTAGGCTTAAGGATTTTCTTCCTCTTGTTTGGATTCCTGACCATTGGACTTTTTTATGCATTGAGCCGGCAGCATTTCCAAAAAAGTAAGGATGTGTATCTCTCGACACTGATCTTTATGCTGTTACCGGGTATCCTCACTGCAACCACTTTGGCGAATGTCGCTATTATTGTACTGCCGCTTGTGTTACTTTTTGTATTACTTTATGAAAAGGGCCACCATCTTTTACTCCCCCCGATCATGCTTGCACTCTTTTTCATTCATGAAGCTTCCATTATTTTCTTTGTTGCCGTTCTATTTTATGCAGTGATGCATAGAGAGAAACCCTTGGCCATTTTTTCTCTCAGCTTTCTCTTGGCTTTCATCTATTTGGCTAAAGGGATAGAGGTAGGAGGAAGGCCATCAGGGCACTTTGTAGAGATATTCGGGTTGTATGCTACGGTTTTTTCACCTTTACTGTTTCTCTATTTTTTCTTTGCCATGTACAGAATATTGCTCAGAGGCGAAAAAACACTAATCTGGTATATCTCTTTTGTTGCACTGGCTTTTTCTTTACTTCTGTCAATCAGGCAGCGTGTCTATATCACTGATTTTGCACCCTATGTGATGATAGCTGTCGTGCTGATGTTGGATGTTTTCAATCATTCGATAGGTGTACGTTTGCCACAGTTTCAGAAACGGTATAGACAGGGGTTTATCGTGGTGATGTCATTTCTTATTTTCACTGTGCTTCTCATCGTAGGGCATAAAGCGCTCTATTTGGTCTTGGAAGATTCTAAACACCATTTTGCAGACCGTATATACAGACCTTATCTTTTAGCAAAGAAGCTAAAATCGGAGGGTGTTGAATGTTACGATGGGGCACATGGAAGAGAACGTTATCAGTTAAGATATTATAACATAGAACCTTGTCCCTAAGTAAATACCCCATACCCTTCAAAACTGTTTCTAAAATACACAATATTTCTTTTATACTTATAGTTTATATTACTTTTACGAAAGTTAAATTTATCTAGTGCTAAACTATTGGGAACTAAACTAAAGGAGAACTCGATGGCTCAAAAGGCGATTAGAGAGTATGACGCAAAGTCAATTCTAGCAAAACATTGGGATAAGTATTTCCCAGATTTTACTTATGCATACCAAACTGTAATGGTTCAAAACGGATCTGAACTAGCAGAAGCTGCAAAAGAGAACACATGGTTAAATGAAAAAGCATTGGTTGCAAAACCGGATATGCTTTTCGGTAAAAGAGGTAAAAATGACCTGGTACTTTTCAAAGATGCTAAACCAGGTGATGTTTCATTAGCAAAAGCGATCAGCTGGATCGATGAAAAATCAAGTAAAGAGCAGTCAGTATACTTCTCATTTGACGGTGATACACCAACAGGTGAACCATCAGTTGATATGTTGACTCACTTTATTGTTGAGCCGTTTACTCCACACTCACAAGAAGAAGAGTACTATATCTCTGCTACATGTGTAGGTGATGATGATATGCTTTATATGTCTGCTGAAGGTGGAATGGAAGTTGAAGAGGGTTGGGAAGAGAAAGTAACTGAAGTTGCATTCAAGATCACAGATACTGAAGAAGAGATCGCTGAGAGAATCAGAGCCAATGTACCTGCAGATGTTGCAGACAAAGACAAAGCAGCATTTGCAGAATTTGCGATCGGTTTCTTTAAAGCATACAGAGAGTTGAACTTCGCATACCTTGAGATCAACCCGTTTGTAATGCAAGGTAACAAGATCGAGCTTCTTGATATGGTTGCAAAACTAGACGATACTGCCGGATTTATGATGGTAGATCAGTGGGGTGATGTTGAGTACCCGACTGCATTCGGTATGGAAGAGAAATCTCCGGAAGTATTGGCAGTTGAAGAAGCCGATGCTAAAACAGGTGCATCACTTAAATTGACACTCTTGAAACCAGAAGCTAGAATCTGGACAATGGTTGCCGGTGGTGGTGCTTCAGTGGTTTATGCTGATACGATTGCTGACCTTGCAGGTATCGATGACCTTGCTAACTATGGTGAGTACTCAGGTGGACCAACAACAGGTGAGACTAAATTCTATGCAGAAACACTTCTTGATCTTATGACAAGAGAAAAAGATGCACAGGGTAGAGATAAGATCCTTATCATCGGTGGAGCGATCGCTAACTTTACAGATGTTGCGAAAACATTTACAGGTATCATCCAGGCATTTGAAGAGTATGCAGACAAGATGAAAGAAGTAGGTGTGAAGATCTATGTTAGACGTGGTGGACCAAACTACGAAAAAGGTCTTAAAGATATTAAAGAAGCAGCAGATAGACTTGGTCTATGGATTGATGTATACGGACCAGAGACACACGTAACTGATATCGTTAGAATGGCAGTAGAGGCATAAGGAGAGAAGATGGCACAATTATTTACTAGAGATACACAGGCTATTTTTTGGAACAACAACAAAACAGCGATCCAAAGAATGTTAGACTATGACTACACAATCAAAAGAGAAAAACCTTCAGTAGCAGCGATCGTTGCTCCAACTGCATCTGGAAAATTCGAGAAATTCTTCTATGGTGCAGACGAGGTGATGATCCCTACATACAAAAGTACTGCAGAAGCAAAAGCAGCTCAGCCGCAAGCGGATGTACTTTTGAACTTTGCATCATTCAGAACAGCTTATGATGTAACTATGGAAGCATTGCATATCGGTGGATTTAAAACGATCATGATCACAGCAGAAGGTATCCCTGAGAGACTTGCACGTGGTATGAACCAAGCTGCACGTGACGCAGGTGTTACAGTTATCGGGCCTGCTACAGTTGGTGGTATCGTTCCTGGTGCATTCAAGATCGCTAACGTTGGTGGTACGATCGAGAACATCGTGAACTCTAAACTTCACAGAGCAGGTTCATGCGGTCTTGTGACAAGATCAGGTGGTC
>JBNLDB010000016.1:0-13864 GCA_050304115.1 Sulfurovum sp.
GTACATGCTTTCACCTATAAGAGGAAGATCGTTGATTATCGCTGGTGATAACAGTAAGCCGGATATTTTGGGCAGTTATCTTGAAGAGATTGATCTTTTAGTACATGAGTGTACATATACACAAGAGGATTATGATCATCTTCAGGTAAAAGTGTTACATACCACTGCAAAAGATCTGGGAAAAGCAGTCCAGGAAAAGCATGTTAAAAATGTGATCGCCACCCATATCAACCCAAGGTATAATGCCCATACTGCGAAAGGGACTGATATACTATATCAGGAGATAAAAGAGCATTACAAAGGCAGGCTATTTATAGCGAACGATCTGGATGTCTATCATCTAAGCAAAGAGGGGATAGTTGAAAAACTATACTCCTATCAATGATCAAGTAAAATCATTCAGAATAAATAACAGAATTTCAAATGCAATTAGAATAATGATGATCCATTCTAAAATACTGCTGTGTTTATGGTTTTGCTCATCTGCAAGAATGGCCAATACCTCTTGCATCACATTCATCTTTCTATTAAGAATTTCGATACGCGGCTGCAGCTCAAGATACTTTCTCATACTCTGATAGTAAATATCCAGTTCAGGATACTCCCAGAAAAACTCCGGTGTATCTAAAAGTTCAAAATGTAAATAGATATTTGATTTTGTAATAAAAAGACGGCCTCTCTCTTTGGCTATTTCACGTCTACTCATAGGTACACGGCCATGTTCCGCTAGATCCAAAGGAATATGCTCAGTTACTTCGAGGGCTTTTTTAATGGAGTCTTCAAAGTTTGCCAGCATGATAGACTGTTCAATAGCATAGGAAATGGAAAGCTTTTTTAATTCATCATCAGAATCGATATAGATGGTGTCTAACTCAATTTTAACAGGCTGAATGGTAGAAATCTGATACTTGTAGTCCTCTAGGATCTTTATAGCACCAATGGAGGAACTTATCGTTTTCAGAAAATACTCTTCATCGTCAAAATCCCATAATATGATCACCCCATAGCTAAATAAAAAACAGAGATTATTGTCTTTTTCAATGATGAGCACATCTTTTAAAAGTTTTGCACGAAATGTACCAACCACTTCCTTCCTGATCAGATCAAAATCAAACCCATCGGTAAACTTATATGCTTTTATGATCCCCATCTATCGGTCCTTTAGAGATTATTAGAGTTATATTATAGACTAAAAATACATTCTATATCACAAAAGTACAAAAATTTATTTTACTTCATTATCAGATTTCAATATGTAGGTAAATTCATCCTTATTGTTGTAACCGATCACATTCTTATAGCTTTTTTGCGTTTGATGGTCTATGAAATGTATAATAGGGGTGAAACCGATATCAAATTCTTTTGGAAACGGATCTTTCTCTTTATTGAGAATGAGAGGGATATAATTTTTTTGTACGATCTCATTGATCTCATTTTTAAGCAGGACTCTTTGCTCAAATTTACGACACCAGGGACAGAAATTCGATACAAGAACAAGCATGATGTTTTTTTGCAGTTTTTTCGATTTTTTTACCGCTTCATCATAATTTGTTTCATAGTGCATTTCTGATGCAAAATTCTCTTCATTGATAATCACTTTTGAGATCTTTTTATTCTCTTCCAGATATTGTTCAGTAAACTTTAAAAGCATCGTATCAAAAGTATCTTCAAATGCATCTTCAAGATCATCATCCTCTTTCAATACAAAATGTCCCATATCCTGATAGGTCAGTGCAAATGTTTTTTCATTGTTGTCCAAACGTTTTACTTCTTCTCCGATGATCAGTTGAATATTGATCAGTGTATTGCCATTTACCGGTGTTTCATTGACCAGTACAGCTAAGGATCTTGGGTCATAACCTTTGGTATCGATCTTCAGTTCATCGGTCATTGACTGTAGGCTTTCCATGATCGTGCTTTTATATGATTTGGGAATAGTTTTACCGGATATTTCCACCACCAGATAGACTTTGTTGACACCTGATAAAGTAAATATTGTGGATGCGTTCAATAGGATATTGGTAAAAAATACCAAGAGAAGGATTTTTGTTAATTTCATGAAGGTTTACTCACTTTATTGGCTCTGTAATGTATTGTCTTTGTTTTTGGATTTTCCGGACCTCTAAAGGCAGCATCTTTCTCATCCCATTTTAATTTTTTTGCCTGTTCTTCATACGGTGCACCAATGAGATAAAAAATAAAATCCCATATTCCAATGAAAAAATTCTTTATAAGCCTGAATACATTTTTCATGACTCTCCTAAACCAAATACATTTGAAAGGGTGTTAATATAGTTAAAATAGCCTGTAATAGAAACAGCTTCAAGGATCTGTATGTCACTGTATCCATATGCTTTCAGTGCATCTATTTCTGATTTAAGAATTTTATAGTTTTCTTTTCCTGAGGCTTTGATACAAAAGTTCAATAAGGCTTTCTCACTCTCTGGAACATTCATAGCATCTACTCCATGAAGCACTTCTTCTATACGATCTTCAGACATACCAAGCATTTTTGCAATGCCTTTATGGACATCTACACACATTTTACAGCCGTTTTCTAAAGAAATAAGCAGTGCGATGGATTCTTTCGTATCATAAGAGAGAGTTGTCTCATCCAGCAGGTATTTCTGGATCATTCCATCGGTTGCAAAATAGATTTTTTCATCTAAAGCCAAGAGCTTAAATATATCACCTAGTTGTCCGGTCTTTTCCAGTATGGGTTGTGCTCTTTTTTGAATCTCCGGAGACATATCCTCAAATTCGGGTAATTGTATGTGTGCCATTTTTTTCCTTGATGTACTGAGTGGTCTAAAATGTAAAGTTTAACTTAACGTTTTGAATTATATGCTATCATTCTTTAAATGAAAGTTAATCATAATAAGGTCGAAATATGGAATATAAAATATCTGAACTTGTTGCAAAGACAGGTGTCCCCAAATCAACCATTTTATATTATATTAGAGAAGGGTTGCTTCCAGAAGCAAATAAGATCAAATCCAATGTACATCGCTACAATGATCAACATATAGAACTGATCCGGTATATCAAATATATGCAGGAGGAGATAGGAAGCAGTAATGAACAGATCAGGTTTGCACTGCAGAATCAAAATCAGTCTCTCTCCACTTCAGCAACCATGTTGCAGCCACTGATGAATACACTCAGTGATATTCCTTCAGATACGAAGCATTTTACCAAAGAAGAATTTATGGAACACTACAATGTGGATGGTGTGCTTTTAGATACACTTTTAGATGATGGTATAGTATTACCTCTACATAAAGATGATTATACAGACAGAGAGGCGGCTATGATCAAGTTAGTGCTCTATTTTAAGGAGGTAGGTGTAGATTACAGTGTGCTAAAAGCATATGTAGATCATGCTAAGGCACTCAGTGAACTTGAGTGTCAAATGCAGGCCAAACTTTGCAGTACGCGTAATGAGGATAACTTCTCCACACTTTGGAAGATCATGTTTGAAACACTGTTTAACGCCAAACCCTATCTTTTTAACCGTAATACCTATCAGGTTTTACTTCATGCAGTGAAAAGTGAGGTCGAGCAATAATCCTTAAGTAACAGCCTTTTACATACACTTGGTGAATTTGGCAAATAGGGGATGATGATCAGAAAGCTTATGGTTCCTTTCTATACTGTGTTCAACAAGTTCAATGCCTCTGTAAAAAATAAAATCTAAATGATTTCTCATAAAAGACTTCACCCTGTCACTTTTTGAGAACGGCACAGGGGTAAAATGCAGTTCTTTCATTTTACTATGAAGGAATTTCATTCTGTTTTGATTCCATGAATTAAAATCTCCGGCAATGATCATTGCTCCATCATAGTCATCAATGATATGTATGATTTTGTCTATCTCTTTATAGTAGTGTCTGTTTTCTCTAAAATTGATCGCATGAAGATTTAAGATCAATAAGGGGGAACCGTCTTCAAAAGCGTGCTTGGTCAAAAGCAGACTTTTTCGTGGACCGAATATGAGTTCTTTCCCATGTGACAGAAAAGGCGTACTGTGCATTGTTTTACATTTACTAGCTGTCAGCACACCATAAAAAGTAGACCCTTTTTCCAAATTTGCCGCAGCATTGAAGGTGAGACTTGGGAGCTTGAGTTCTGTCTCGTGTTTGAAATCAGCTTCCTGGAACAGATAGAAGTCAACAGGCTTCTTTTGGGAAAATTCTTCGATATAGTTACTGAAAGAAAACGTATCATTGTTCTTATGTACATTCCAACAAAGCACACTGAATTCATTTGGAACAGTATCGTCACACACGGTATGAGAATAACTGTGATGATATAAAGAAGGCTTTATGATGAGGGATTTTAATTCATTTAGCATAAAATAATTATAGCATAAATGGCGTCTATTTATTTACTTTATTATGAGATCATAAAGTTGACAGAAGAGTTCATTAAGAGTAGAATAATAAAAAGGATAGCTTATGTCTCAGCATATTAAATGGTTTAATGAACTTGGTATAGAAGATGTTGATCTGGTCGGTGGCAAAAATGCTTCACTGGGTGAGATGTATCGAAATTTGACTCGAGAAGGCATCCGTATCCCTAACGGGTTTGCGATCACTGCGGATGCCTATCGCTTTGTGCTTGAGAATAATGAAGTATGGGAAGCACTGCATACGCTACTGGATGATCTTGATCCTGAGAATGTTGTTCAGTTACAGGAAAGAGGAAAACGCTGTCGTGAGATCATCTATAACTGTACACTGCCTGATGAGATGATAGCCCAGATAGAGCAAGCGTATCAAGCACTGAAAGAAGAATATGGCGAAGATGTCAGTCTTGCGGTAAGAAGCTCGGCAACCGCCGAAGATTCTCCTGAAGCATCCTTCGCTGGACAAAATGAAAGTTATCTGAATATTCAGGGTCTGGATGCACTGCTGGATGCCTATAAGCGCTGTCTGGCTTCAAATTTTACAGACCGTTCCATACACTACAAATTTGTTCATGGATTTGATAGTCTTAAAGTCTATCTGAGTGTCGTTGTGATGAAAATGGTTAGAAGTGACATTGGTGAGAGCGGTGTCATGTTTTCTATCGATTCTGAGACAGGATTTAAAGATGTTGTTTTTATCAATGCAGCGTACGGCTTAGGAGAGAATATTGTCCAGGGGAGTATCGCTCCAGACAGTTTTTATGTACATAAACCCACATTCAAAAAAGGATATCGTACTGTCTTAAGAAGAAGACTCGGCAATAAAGCACTCAAAATGATCTTTTCAGAGGGCATCAACCAGGATAATCTTGCCGCAGAGTATACGAAGAACATCGATACACCCAAAGAAGAAAAAGAGAAGTTTTGTATCAATGATGAAGATGTACTGCTTCTTGCTGATTATGCGATAAAGATCGAAGATCATTATTCCAAACAGGCAGGCTATCAGAAGCCGATGGATATGGAGTGGGCAAAGGATGGTGTAGATGGACATATCTATATTGTACAGGCACGTCCTGAAACCGTGGAGTCCAGAAAAGAGGCCAGATATCTTGAAATATACCGTCTCAAGGAACAAAGTAAGGTACTACTCACAGGTCAGGCAGTCGGTACGAAAATAGGTGCAGGGAAAGTATGTAAGATCGTAGATCCAAGTAAACTGGATGATTTTAAAGCGGGTGATGTACTTGTTGCCGAGACGACCAGCCCTGACTGGGAGCCTGTCATGAAGATCGCTTCGGCAATTGTGACCAACACGGGTGGAAGAACCTGTCATGCGGCCATTGTCTCAAGAGAATTGGGAAAACCTGCTATTGTAGGTGTTGAAAATGCTGTGGAGATGTTAGAAGATGGTCAGGAGATCACCGTAAGCTGTGCAGAGGGTGAAACCGGATTTATTCATGAAGGCATGCTGGATTTCGAGATCGTTAAAACAGATCTCAGTACACTACCAAAGACCAAGACACAGATCATGATGAACCTTGGTAACCCTGATATGGCCTTTTCATTGGCCTCACTTCCTGTCGATGGTATAGGCCTGGCACGTATGGAGTTTATTATCAATACTTCCATCAAAGTGCATCCGATGGCACTGATCCATCCTGAAAAAATCGATGAGACTACAGATAGAAAAATCGGTCAGCTTACAAAGGCCTATGAGAATCCACAATCCTATTTTGTTAAAGTGCTCTCCGAAGGGGTTGCCAGTATCGCGTCTTCAGTCTATCCTAACCCATGTGTGGTAAGAATGAGCGACTTTAAATCCAATGAATACGCTTCATTGCTTGGTGGAGAGTTCTTTGAACTGGATGAAGCCAATCCTATGATCGGTTTTCGTGGTGCTTCACGCTATACACATCCAAACTATGAAGAGGGGTTTGCCCTGGAATGTGCAGCTATGAAACATGTGAGAGAAGAGATGGGGTTTGACAATGTCATTTTGATGATCCCTTTTTGCCGTAGAGTAGAAGAGGGACAAAGGGTACTCAATGCGATGGAGAAATATGGGCTTAAGAGAGGTGAGAATGGCCTGAAGGTCTATGTGATGTGTGAGATACCGAACAATGTGATACAGATCGATGCATTTTGTACACTTTTTGATGGGATCAGTATTGGGTCTAATGACCTCACACAATTGACACTCGGGGTTGACCGGGATTCTGAAGTCGTTGCATTTGATTATGACGAACGTGACCCCGGTGTGATGAAGATGATAGAAATGGCAGTGGAGGGTGCAAAACGTAATCACAGACACAGTGGTATCTGCGGACAGGGCCCTTCAGACTATCCTGAAATGGCAGAAGCTTTGGTCAAGATGGGTATCGAGTCTATCAGTTTGAATCCTGATACAGTACTGCAGACCATTTCCCATATCAGTGAACTGGAATCCAAGCATCATACCTAACATTGATGCCTGCAGGTATCAAATGATGTACAGTCGCTTTAGCTAATCAGTAATAGGTTGCGATGATCGCATAACAGACAAAGAACATCAGGTGAGACAATCCTTCGAAGTAGTTGGTCTGTCCCTCTTCTGTACTTTTCCACGCCAGAATAATGGTCATGATCAGTGCACCGATCTGAAGAGGGTTGAAATCAAGAAAAAGATTGATCCCGCTGATATGAGCAAGCCCGAGTAAAATAGGTACAGTGAGTAAGATAGAGACCACAGAGGCACCCATGGCAATATTGACCACTCTTTGGATCTGGTCATTTTTGGCTGCTTTAATAGCTGTCGCTATTTCGGGAGCGACTGCAATGATCGCAATGATCAACCCGGCCAGTCCGGCAGATATACCAAAATCTTTTGCCATCTTGATACCGTCGGCGGCAAACACTTCTGCACCGACAGAAATGACAGCGATCAGACCAAAGATAGTGATGAAGTTTCCAATATTGTTAAATCTTTCAAAAATATAAATACTGGTCTCTACATCTTCCTCTTTGCCTTCTTCCAGCCGCTTTCTCAGTCTGAACATTCTGCTTCTTGCTGTTGCCTTGAAGAAGTGTGTATGGGTTCTTGTCTGAAAAATAAAAATAATGATATAAAAAAAGATCAAGGCTACCGCAATGATCATACTTACCTCTTTAAGTACGGATGGGGTATGGTCGGTTTGATTAAGCAGGCTTGGTACAAGCAGTGCAAGGGCTGTGACCAACAATATCGTGGTATAGGTACTGGATGTCTCTTTGTTATGTTCCTGTTCGGTAAATTTCAGTCCACCAATAAACACTGCAAGACCCAAAAGTACATTCATATCTACGATCACAGCCGAAATGATACCGCCTTTGACTGTTTCCACGACTTTTGGATCATGCAAGGCTTGAAGTAGAACGATGTACAAAAGTATGATCTCAACAATCACAGCACTGAATGTCAGGACAAAGCTTGCATAGGGTTCTTCCAGTCTCTGTGAAAGAATTTCAGCAACTTCTGAAACAGTTAGTGAGAGCGTGGCTATACCCAATGCTGCAAAAGCAGTAGCCAGATAACCATTTCCATGTTGATGAAAAATGATCGCTGCCACTATGGCGATCATTCCAACGATGATATCCCAATAGTCTTCTATATATTCATCTATATGTATTTTTTTTCTGGTGTCTGTAATATCCATAAATATTCTCTTTTATAATAAAATAATAGTTGCAAGCCCAAGAAAGCTGAAAAATCCAACTACATCGGTGACAGTCGTTAAAAGAACAGTGGAGCCTATGGCCGGGTCCACACCAAATTTTTTGAGCGTCAAAGGAATCACTGCACCGAAGAATCCGGCAGATAAAAGATTCACTATCATTGCTAGACCTATGACGATACCAAGCATGGGCATTTGAAACCATATATAAGCGATCAAGCCCATGGTCACAGCATAAACAACACCATTCATCAATGAGATGAAAACCTCTTTATAAATGGTTTTTTTTGCCTCATCGGCCTCTATATCTCCCAATGCCATCTGCCGAACCGTAACCGTCAGTGTCTGTGTTCCGGCATTGCCTCCCATAGAAGCAACGATCGGCATTAAAATGGCAAGTGCTACCAGGGATTGCAGTGTTGCATCGAAAAGTCCGATGACCAAAGACGCAGCTATAGCCGTTAAAAGATTGAGACCCAGCCAGAGCCCTCTAGCCCGTCCGATCTTCCAAACACTCTCCTCTTGTTCGGCTGTATCATTAACACCTGCAAGGTTATAGATCTGCTCTGTTGCACCTTCCTCGATGATATCATAGATGTCATCGGCAGTGATACGACCCATCAGTATGCCTCGTTTATTGACCACGGCGATCACACTGAGGTCATAGTTGGCAACCGTTTCGATCACATTTTTTATCTCATCCTGCGGTTCTACAGAAATGGTGATCTTTCCTTCTTCTACGACATCCCTGTAGAGTTCTCTGGGCCCATGAAGAATAAGATCTTCCAGAGGGATCATCCCCACGAATTTTCTCTTATTTGAAACAACAAACACATGGTGGACATTGTCTATCTCTCTGTTGGCTTTCATCTTTTTAAGACGGTGTATTGAAGCGCCGATGGTTTCATCCAAATGTGCTTCAAAAACTTCTGTCTGCATATAAGAACCGGCTTCATTGTCTGCGTATGAGATCAGTGTTTCAATAGTATCTCTGTCCTCATCTGAAAGATTGGACATGATGGCATCTGCTTTTTCTTCATCTACATCTTCAATATGCTGAATTAGGACCGCTGCATCATCGGTATCGAGTAGTTCAGTAAGTTTTGCAAGTTTCTTGGGACCGAAATCTGTATAGAGTTCTTCCTGAAAAGATTTTGGTAATTCTACAAGTACTTCAGCCAAAAGTGTACTTGGAAGTTTATTTAAGGATGCACGGTAGATCTCTTCATCGACTTCTCTGATCTCTATGAGTAGATCAGCGATATCAAAAGGGTGTACTCCAATGTCAATACCCTCATTATAGTGATGTATATGTTGTTCTAACGTGTCTAATTTCTGTAAAAAATCTTCATTCATAGATATTTTCTCTCTGCTGTAAGTGGCGTGCATGTTGCATCCTTGATCTGCCTCTGACCTTATAACTTCTTTGTTTGTTTTTTACCGTTTTAACGACTGTAAGATACAGGATTATAGCTTAGTATCGGTTATATTTTTGCTTATAACGACTTTATACACGAGAGATATATACATCATTTAAAATGTTTTTTTTTGGTGGTATCTCAAGTACATAAGATCCTAGAGAATATGTGCTTAATCCTAATAAACCATCTATATGAACCTAAGCTCAAATCAATACTTTAGAAAGTACAATAAAATAGATATCATAAAGGAATCATTATGGCAACAGTAACTTCACACGGAGCGGCCAAAGTAGTAACCGGCTCCTGTCATTTGCTTGCGATCGAACACGGACCCCGTATTCTTATTGATTGCGGTATGTTTCAAGGGCCTGAAGAGGATCGTAACTATTGTGCATTCGGTTTTGATCCTTCAGAGATCGATTATCTTCTGATCACACATGCACACCTTGACCATGTCGGACGTATCCCTAAACTGGTCAAAGAAGGGTTTAACGGTGTAATCTATGCAACGGAAGCCACACGCGATATTGCTGAAATTATACTTCTTGACAGTGCCAAGATCATGAAAGAGGATTATGAGACCAATTACAGGAAGGCTCAGCGAAAAGGAAAAGAAGACGATGTCAGAGGACCTTTATATGATGAAGATGATGTTGAAGCAGCATTTGATCTAACATGGCAATATCCTGAGTATGACAACACTATGATCATCATCGAAGAGTGTGTTAAAGTGACCTATCGTAATGCCGGACATATACTTGGAGCCGCTTTCATCGAGATCACTTACAAAGAAGACAGTGTGGAACAGACCATTGTATTTTCCGGTGACATAGGCAATGATAAGAATTTGGTCATGGAAAATCTCGCAAAGTGCAGCTATGCTAATTATCTCTATGTAGAGTCTACCTATGGTGACCGTAACCATAAGGATCTTGATGCGAGTATCGTAGAGTTTAAACGTGTGATCATTGATACTCTGCGTGATTGGGGTAATGTGCTGATCCCTTCATTTGCTGTGGAACGTACACAAGAGATACTGATCATTTTAAAAGAGATGCATGATAGAAAAGAACTGCCCCATTGTAAGATTTTTCTAGACAGTCCTATGGCAACACGTGCAACTGAAGTCTACAACAATTACAGTGATCTGCTTAGTAAGAAGTGTCAGGAGTACAAAAAAAGAGATGGGACGGTGTTTGATTTTGAAAACCTTGTCTATACACCTGATGTAGAGGGGTCCAGAGCCATTAATGAAGTAGATACCCGTGCCATTATCATAGCAGGTAGCGGTATGTGTACGGGAGGGAGGATCATCCATCACTTTAAAAACCGACTCTGGAACCCTAAAAATGCTGTGATATTCGTGGGGTACCAGGCTATTGGTACTTTGGGACGTCATATCGTTGACGGTGCACGCTGGGTGAAGATATTCAACGAAGATATACTGATCAAAGCAAGTGTGCATACGATCAATGGATTTTCTGCACATGCTGACCAGGAAGGCATTATCAAATGGATATCACAGATGGAAGACCTGTATCGTATCTATCTTATACATGGAGAAGAGGACAAACAGGCTATTTTACGAAGTGTTATTGAAAATGCACTAGAAAAAAAAGCACATATCGTTGAGAATGAAGAAGTTATTTATCTGGGGTGATCAGTTTGGATCCCTCCTCGTTCATCTGTAGTATGAACGAGACGAAAAATCAGGATCTCTTATTTTTTCTTTTTTGCTACTTTTTCCGCTTTTTCTTTTTTCTTATAGTCTTTAATATGCTTTTTGATCTCTTGTTTTAGCTCTTTTTTGAGCATGCTGTCCATTTGTTTTTTAATGTACTTTTTAACTTGTTTCTTTTCAATCATACTTCATCCTTTTATATTTTAAGACTATTTATAGTTATAGCCTATTTATATGATAGAACAAAAAGACTTTGATTCCTATAAAAAACCGTGATACTCTTATATCATGGCTGCTTTGCTGTTTTTAGATGTAAGATAAGATACCCGACGATGGCAGAGAGAAATGAGCCGAGAAGGATGGCCAACTTGTCTGCATAGTGGTATATCTGGGTATCATTATAGGCCAAAGTATCTACAAAAAGACTCATGGTAAAACCTATCCCTGTCAAGACACTGACCCCATACATCAAGGTCCAGTTGCTTCCTTGCGGTAAAGAGGCAAGTCCCATTTTTATGGCCAGCCAGGAGAAACCGAATACACCCACCTGTTTACCGATAAAAAGCCCAAGCATGATACCCAGTGGTACAGGACCGGCCATCTCTTCTATGGAGATACCCTGGAGATCAACACCGGCATTCACAAAGGCAAAGAGAGGCAGGATCATATAGGCAACCCAGTTATGGAGGTCATACTCCATCTCTTTTGCCATGGAAAAATGATTGCCTTCTTTATCTTTAGACGAGAGAGGTATCATAAAAGCAAGTGCCACTCCTGCAAGTGTGGCATGTACACCGGACTTAAGTACAGAGACCCATAGAATGATCCCTACGACGATATAGGCTGATTTAATGGCTACATGCATACGGTTCATAATGAAAAGTACCATAAGTGCGATCGCGGCAATAGTGATAGACATGGTTGAAAGTTCACTCGTATAAAAGAATGCAATGATCAAAATAGCACCTAAGTCATCAATAATGGCCAGGGCCATCAAAAATACTTTTAAAGAGACTGGAACCCTTTTCCCAAGCAAAGACAAAATTCCTAAAGCAAATGCTATATCTGTAGCAGTAGGGATCGCCCATCCGTTCATAGAAAAATCTTCACCCCTGTTGAATGCGATAAAGATCAAAGCAGGTACGATCATTCCACCCAATGCAGCAATACCCGGCAGGGTGATCTGTGAAAGGGAGGAGAGATGTCCCTCTTGTACCTCACGCTTAATTTCAAGCCCTATCACGAGAAAGAAGACTGCCATGAGACCGTCGTTGACCCATAAAAGAAGAGGTTTGGCTATCTGGAGATCACCAAAGCGTATTTCAACGGGAGTATGTAGAAAACTTGTATAAAATGTAGATAAAAAAGAGTTTTCCAGGAGCAGTGCCAAGAGTGTGGCGATGATCAGTAAAATACCTGCTGCTGATTCTTTTTTGATGAAATCCTGAAGAAACTGTGTGAACATGATTTTAACCCTCTGTCATAAATTTCATTATTCTAACTAAAATTTACTAATCAAAATAAATACTTCGTTAATATTGACAATTATATAAGAATGAACTAGAATAAGAACAAAGGAGTTATCGTATGAAAAAGAAGATAGATGAAGTCATAGAACATGTACAGAGATCCACTGAAGTATCTGAAGAGAATAAGCCATTGATCCTGGAGAAACTCAAAGAGTGGAAAGAAGAGGATGAGGCGATTGCAGAGGTCTCAGTACGGTTCGAAAACTGGTGGATGGAGATGGAACCTATCTTTGCAGAACTGGGTTGGATATAACTTGGTGGAACTCTATACACAATATACCTATGAAAAAAAGTGGCAGAAGACCAGTGAAAAAGATGCACTGCGTATGATAGCAGAAGAGATGCCTGAAACCGATCCACAGACTACATTGATCTATATTCTCTCCCAGATAGAAAAGGGAAAGATCATTACACTGGGTGAGTGCCGATTTAGTTCTAAGTCTCAATAGTATATTATTATATATTATATTATTTTATAAAGATAAGTATTTGTCTTAAAGGAGGCTCCATGAAAAATTTTATGAGTGAGGTCGCTGTTCTTTTTTCGTATCCTAAAAACCTTGTCATGTTAGCCATTAGATTGATCTTATCCTATGGTTTTGCTACACCGGCTTTACTTAAGATCAACAATCTGGAAGATACGGTAACATGGTTTGACAGTATGTCTATCCCTTTACCCTTTGTAGCTACTTATCTCGTTTCAAGTATTGAAACCATGGGTATTATCCTTTTGTTTTTGGGACTCTTTACGCGCTATATTTCTCTATTGCTTTCGTGTGTGATGGTGGGTGCCATATTTTTTGTCCACATAGACAATGGATTTTCTGTTGCAAATAATGGATTAGAGATCCCCCTTTATTATCTTATATTTCTTATATTTCTAGCCACTTTTGGTGCAGGAAAATATAGTTTGGACAGAGTACTGCTCAAGGATGGTCTAAATGACTAAAGAAGATCTGTTCTCCTATTTCCCTTTGTTTTCTGCAGACTGGGGTGTGTTCGTTAAAATTTTACTTATCATATTGATACTGGTACTTATCAACATCGCGATCTATGATAGATTCATACAAAGAAAAAACCAGCTCCTTATTAATTTTCCGCTTG
Organism: Sulfurovum sp.; assembly: GCA_050304115.1. GTDB lineage: Bacteria > Campylobacterota > Campylobacteria > Campylobacterales > Sulfurovaceae > Sulfurovum. Next base: position 13,836 of record JBNLDB010000016.1, read on the forward strand.
TAGGGCGTATGAGATATCTTTTTTATATG
>JBNLDB010000017.1:0-13753 GCA_050304115.1 Sulfurovum sp.
AGGTTGATGAACAGACGATCGATGAAAGAGCACAGGTGCTTGGAGAGATCGCAGAGAAGAGTACGCTCAAGTCACTTGAAAAGATGGTCAGCCAAACTGTGACTGTTGCTATAGATGGGGAAAGTGATGAACACGAATACCTTCTTTCAGCAAGACCGCTCATCTGGGCAGTGGATATTGATGGAGAGATCCTCATTAATGATACTTCTGACCTGCCTGTTGAGTACGGTAAAAGATATAAAGCCAAAGTTACAGAGTTAGTGGGTACCCAGCTGCTTGCCACGCTCATCAAAGAACTCTAGATCCGATTATGCTCACACTGGACCTCTCACCCCTGAAAGGGAGAAAGAACCTATTGGCTTTTTCTGCAGGGGTGGACTCCTCCGCACTCTTTTTTTTACTCTTGGAGAACCAGATAAGATTCGATATCGCCATAGTCAATTATGGCACGCGTGAAGGGAGTGACACTGAAGAGGCACATGCCAAAGCACTGGCTAAAGAACATAAACTCTACTGTCACAGCATTAAAGCACCTGCATTTCAGAGCCATTTTGAGAAACAGGCCAGAGACTTTCGCTATGAATTCTTTGAATCGCTTATCACCATAGAGGGATACGATACCCTGATCACGGCACATCAGCTCAATGACCAGCTCGAATGGATGCTGATGCGCCTTAGCAAAGGTGCCGGTCTGAGTGAACTAATGGGGCTTGAACCTGTGATAAAGAAGAGACACTATGCCCTTGTCCGTCCGCTGCTTTCCTACAGCAAAGAAGAGTTGCTGCAGTACCTAAAAACCAATGACTACCCTTATTTTATAGATGAAAGCAACACGGATGAGAGCTATGAGCGCAATAAGTTCAGGAAACAGTTCTCCGATGCACTCATAGCCCAATACAAAGATGGCATCCAGCGCAGTATGGAGTACCTAAGAAAAGACAAAGCGGTGCTTGAAAGCGGATTTGAAACGATCTACAGCAACAAGCTTTTATACACTGTCAAGCTGCATACCCCTACTGCCAAAGTCAAGGCGGCTGATATCATACTGAAAAAACTGGGCTATCTCCTCTCTGCTTCACAGCGTCAGGAGATCGAGAAAGAACCCTCTTTGGTCATAGGCGGAGCATGGAGTATAGCACTGCAGGATGACCTGCTATTCATTGCACCTTATCTCACTGATGATATGCCAAAGAAATTTAAAGAACTCTGCAGGGTATTAAACGTGCCAGGCAAGATACGGCCCTACCTTTTTAAGGAACATATAGATCCTTCAGAACTTGTTTTCAACTAGTGGTCTTTTACATCTGCCAAGGGGTGCGCTTTCATGTACTCCTGCATTTTTTTGACGCTCCCAAGCTTCGTATAGACCTGTGTGGTTGCCATCGTTTCATGACCAAGAAGTTCACTCACATCAGCGATGCGGGCACCGTGATTGAGCAGATGGGTAGCAAAAGAGTGTCGCAGCTGATGCGGTGTCACTTTCAACCCATGTCTCTTGAAAAGTTTTGTAAGCATATAACGCAGCTGTGCAGTATTCATAGGTGCAGCCCCTTTTTCAAACAGATACTTTTTGGGGCTCTTTTGCTTCCTATATAAGGCTATAAGCTCTTGCAGACTATCCAAGATAGGCAACTCCCTTACCTTGTTTCCTTTACCATGGATCTGTATCCAACCCTCTTTGATAGCGTCAAGTCTAAGCGTGCTCAGTTCAGAGATACGCAGCCCCAATCCGTAAAGCATAGAGATAAGCAGTTTCTCCTCTATATTGGCATGATCCATCACCTCTTCTATATAGTTCTCTTCTATGGGCTTAGGGAGGCTTTGAGGTACCTTTATGGACTCATCTCCGATCAGTTTGATTCGCAGTTTACACTGCTCTTCGAGGTATTTTGTAAAAGAGTGTATGGCAGAGAGTTTTTTTACGATGGTCTTTTTATGATTTTTAACGATCTTAAACCGGAAAGGGGTGATATCCAGTACGGTGAAGCCATCCTCTTCATACACATGGCACGCTTCGAGCATCTGCCTTAACGCTATCTCATACGTGACGATAGACGTTTCGGAATAGCCTCTGACATCAAACAGATAATGCAAAAACTCCTCGGATGCCTCTTGAAGTTTATCTTTCATCTTTTAATGTACCGTATGTGTTAACATTTTGTCTCTTAGGAATTTTCTGGCTTCATCCAGTTCCATACCCTCCAAAGAGACATTCTCCAAATAGAAATCGATGGTAGTGAAGGGTTTGGGAATGACAAACTTGTCCCAACTCTCAAGCTGCCAATATGCCTTAGGGATATAATTGACGGTCAATACCGGTGCTTTGGCCTTATGTGCCAAAGCGATGGCCCCGTCACTGATGGTGTGTCGCGGACCCCTTGGGCCGTCAGGGGTGACCAGGAGGTCATCGCCTTTTTTGAGTGCTCTGAATGCTTCTAGGAGCACCTGCTTGGCGCCACGGCTACTGGATCCACGCAAAGGCGCTATAGAGAAATACATCAGTATCCTTGCGATCATCTCACCGTCAAAATGCCTTGAAATGATCCCCGAGGCTAACTGTTTTTTATGAAAATGGCGATAGGCTTGGGGGGACATTAGCAGTTCACCGTGCCAACAAACCACAATGGACTGCTCTTGTGTGATCTCACCCGTGATATGAAAGTTTTTTTTAGAGGTAAGCCAGTAAAAACGCATCAGAAGATAGCCCATCGGTGGGAGTATGACTTGAGCGATACTTCGTGATAGTGTTTTAAACATTGGCTGTCCTAAACCAGTACTCCATCAAGAGCACCCCGGGAGGTTTTCGTCACTTTGACATCAGCTATTTTACCTAAAAGCTCTTCACTTCCCTGAACAAAAAAGAGTTTACCGTCATCCGAACGTCCCGAAACCCTTCCATTGGGTTTAAGTTCATCAAAATAGACTTGATGTACCGTACCCAACTGTGCATCCATAACCTCATCCAGGATCTCTGTATGTCGTGCCTGAAGACGGGTCAATCTCTCTCCTGCCACCTCACTGTCTATCTGGTTATCAAACTCTGCTGCTTCAGTATGCGGACGAGGAGAGTACTTGAAAGAGAACATCTGTTCAAAACGTACTTTTTCCAGTACATCCATGGTATCTTCAAAGTCTGCATCACTCTCACCCGGGAAACCAACGATAATATCTGTAGAGATCGTGGCTTCAGGACACAGTGTACGTATCTTTTCACAACGATTGATAAAGTTCTCTTTGGTATACCCTCTTTTCATGGCTTTCAGCAGTGACGTTGAACCGCTTTGCAGAGGGACATGTATCTGTTTACATATCTTGGGATTAGAGGCAAACTCCTGAATGAAAGCATCATCCATATGCAAAGGGTGAGGAGAGGTAAATCGTATACGCTCCAAGCCCTCTATCTTAGAGATCTTTTGTAACAACTGTGTAAAATCACAGCTCTCTTCCGAAGAGCCGAACCGTCTTCCGTAGTTATTGACATTCTGTCCAAGGAGCATCACTTCTTTTGCCCCGGACGCGACCGCTTTTTTGATCTCCTGTACGATCAGGTCAGAAGGGATAGAGATCTCTTCTCCACGTGTTGCAGGTACGATGCAGAAGGTACAGGACTTGTCACATCCTATGGAGATATTGACCATCGCCTTGTAAGGGTTGCTTCTGTACTCGCCAAAGGCATAGGTACTTTCATCAAAATCCGTACTGACCTCTACAGCATGCTTTTTATGGACCACTTCAGTGATCTTGGATACATTTCTTGCACCCAGTACAAAGTCTACGGAAGGTGCGCGCTTGATGATCTCATCGCCTAAATGGGAAGCGGTACATCCTGTCACACCTATTTTGGCAGAGGGTTTTTTATGTTTGTTAAAGACACCGATCTCTGAAAAGAGTTTTGCGACTGGTTTCTCTCTCACAGAACAGGTATTGATAATGATAAGGTCGGCATCTTCTAGATTATCAGTGATTTCGTAGGATTCTTTTTGGTTCAGCTCTGCGATCATATGTTCGCTGTCACGAACATTCATCGCGCAACCAAGTGTTTCTATAAATAATTTTTTACTCAAATGTTTTCTCTTCTTTTATGGGGTAGTTTTCTGAACTAAAGCCCGAAAAACACGCTTACGCCAAGCCTACCTTAGAAGCAGTCTTATGCGATAATGTGTACTTCGTAGATATATTCATTCTCATCCAGTCCGTACTTGACCTCTCTCATATATACAGAGAAACCTTTTTCTTCAAAATGTTCGATCAACTCTTTTAACTCTTTATGCGAGTTGTCTTTATCAAAATAAAAGATAGATCTGTTCGCTAGTTCGTCTTCTATTTTTTGCAGTTCAATCGTTTTCGGCTTCGCTTTAAGGGTTGTTCTAGCAAGTTTTAGTTTCATCGATGGGTACCTTTTAAATTATATTATTTATTCTTCCGATTTATACAACAATTATACTTTATTTTCTGTAAAGCTTTGGTTAGCTATAATAATCAACTTCAAAAACAACACCTCCCAAGACGTTATTGACACTGTTATGTTACCTCTTGTAGCGGTATATTGTATTGATTAAAAAAACATTTATAAATAGGAAAAAATCATGGAAAAAATATTAGACATCATTGAAGCGATCGCACATGAAAAAAATATCTCGAAAGAGCATGCGATAGAAGCTTTTAAAGAAGCTTTGATCAATACTGCCAAGAAGCTGACAAGTTATACGAGTACCTTTGAAGTGAACATAGACCATGATACAAAGAAATATACTGTCTACAAGGTCATTACCGTCGTAGCCGATGATGATGAACAACTTTATGTAGAAGTAGGAAAGGAGGGTAACAAACAAGAAGTCGAGTCAGACAGTTTTATTGCACTCTCCGATGCAAAAGAGTTTGATGACTCTTTAGAGGTGGGAGACCAGTTGAAAGAGGAGTTTATCCTGGAGGAACACGGGCGTACAGCTTCAGCAAATCTTTTCAGAGAACTTGAGTATCATGTACAAAGACGTATAGAACAGGACCTATTTGAAAAATACAAAGAACAGGTAGGTTCAGTCATGTTAGGAACAGTGAACCGTGTGGATGCAGATGACAATACCCATGTCGAGATCGGTGAACTTAAAGGTATTCTTACGCAGAGAAACCGTATCAAAGGTGAAAAATTCAAGCGTGGAGACTCTATCCGTGCACTTTTAAGATATGTCAGTGTTGACCCGGACCATGGTCTTTTCCTAGAGCTGACAAGAACTTCACCTAAGTTCCTCGAAGCACTGATGGCCAACGAAGTCCCGGAGATCGATGACGGTGTTGTAGAGATCGTTGCTGCAGCAAGGATCCCTGGAGAGAGAGCAAAAATAGCACTGAAAACAGAGCAGATGAATGTGGATCCTATCGGTGCTGCCGTAGGTGTCAAAGGTGTACGTATCAATGCTGTCAGTGAAGAACTTAACGGTGAAAATATCGACTGTATCGAATTTTCACCTATCCCTGAAGTTTTCATTACGCGTGCATTAAGTCCTGCTATTTCACAGAGTATCAAAGTAGATGCGGATGCAAAAAAAGCGGTGGTTAACATTACCGGTGATCAAAAAGCAAAAGCGATCGGTAAATCCGGCATTAATATCCGTCTGGCCTCTATGTTGACAGGATACACGATAGAATTGAACGAAATTGAGGGGGTTACGGAAAGACAAGTAGACAGTTCAGAAACTGCAGAAGCGACAAAAACAACTGATACCTCAGCACTCGAAGATCTCTTTAAGTAAAAAATATGCGCCAAAAGTGAGTCATTGACTCACTTTTAAACATGACAAGTCTTTGCTTTACTTGTCTTCTATCATCGCAGCAAAACTCTCCACATCCAAAGACGCAGATCCAACCAAAACACCATCCACCCCGCGGATTGCAGTGATCTCTTTGATATTTTCCGGCTTGACACTTCCTCCGTAGAGCAGCGGTTTTTGTACGGTTTGCTTTAACGCTTGGTGGGTAGAGGCTATCTCTTCAACTGTGGCAGATCTTCCTGTGCCTATAGCCCAGATAGGCTCATAAGCAACGATAAGATCTTTATAGCTGATATCAATACCGTCAAACTGTGCAAGCAGATACTCCATCACTGCTTCATCTCCCTTTTCTCTGATCTCAAGCGGTTCACCGATGCAATAGAGTATTTTATATCCCTGCTCTTTGAAAAATGCAAACTTTTGTGCTACTTTGTCTTGGGACTCGCCTAAATGTTCTCGTCTTTCACTGTGCCCGATGAGTATCGTTCTAATACCGAATTCCTCAAGCTGTTCTGTACCTATTTCTCCGGTAAACGCACCGTTTTGTATAGGATAAGCATTTTGTGCACCGATAGTAAAATCACCCTCATACTTGCCTAAAGCTGTTGCAGGAGGAAAGATATAAACCTGGTCTTCAGGGTTTTTTGCAAGCAACTTTTCATTCAATACTTCAATGTATTTTTCTGTTGACGCTCTGGTATGATTTGTTTTAAAGTTTGCTGCAAAAATCAATCAAAATCCTTTTACTGAAGTGCTTCTAGACCCGGTAAGGAATCACCCTCTATCAGTTTCAAACTTGCTCCACCACCTGTACTTACGAAAGTCATCTCATCTACATCACCGGCACGTTGTGTCACATCGGCAGTGTCACCACCTCCAACGATCGTTGTTGCATGTGTTTGTGCAATGTTGTTTGACATAGCGAAACTGCCTTTTGAATATCGGTCCATCTCATAAACCCCCATAGGGCCGTTCCATATGATCGTTTGTGCATCATTAAGTGCTTCACGGAAAAGTCTTGAAGATGCAGGACCTATATCCAGTCCCATCCAATCTGCAGGTATCTCTTGTATAGGAAGAAATTTCACTGTCGTCTTCTCAGAAAACTCCGGTGCTACCACCACATCAACCGGTAGATAGAATTTAACCCCCAGCTCTTTGGCTTTGGTCATGATCTCTTTCGCTTCGTCCAACAGATCATCTTCTACCAATGAATTACCTACTTCATACCCTTGTGCCTTGAGGAAGGTAAATGCCATCCCACCGCCTATGATGATCTTGTCGACTTTATTGACAAGGTTTGTCAATGCCTGAAGCTTACCTGATACCTTGGAACCCCCCACAACTGCAATAAACGGACGTACAGGATTCTCAAGCACTTTAGAGAAGAAATTGATCTCTTTGCTCATAAGGAACCCTGCTGCTTTATGGTCTGTATCAAAAAATTTAGTGATCGCATCGATAGAGGCATGTTTTCTATGGCAGGCACCAAATGCATCATTGATGTAAAACTCTGCAAAACTTGCCAACTGCTCTGCGAATGCCATATCATTTTCCGTTTCACCTGCTTCATAACGAAGGTTTTCAAGCAAAAGTACGTCACCCTCTTTCAGTGTCGCTGCTTTGGCTTTGGCATCATCACCTACCACATCTTCGGCCATAAAGATATCATTATCCATTTTGAGGAGTGTACGCAGTCTCTTTGCAATAGGTGCCAAGGAGTACTTCTCTTCATACTTCCCAGGCTCCGGTCTTTCATAGTGTGAAGCAAGAACGATTTTACAGTCTCTGTCTATACAATAACGGATCGTCGCCAAAGCAGAACGTATACGTCTGTCATCTGTAATATTCCCAAATTCATCTTTGGGTACATTAAAATCACATCTTATAAAAACTCTTTTACCGTCAATCTCTAAATCTTTTAATGTTTTCATCTATGTCCTGTCTTACTTTTTACTTATATGTACTGCCATGTCTACCAAACGGCGGGAGTATCCCCACTCATTGTCATACCAAGAAAGCACTTTCACCATGTTATCCCCGATCACTTGGATCGTATCGAGCGGTACTACCGTACTTAACTCTTCACCCACAAAGTCTTGAGAAACCCTGTACTCTTCATCCACACCTAAAATACCTTTGTGTGAACCTTCACTGGCTGTTTTAAATGCAGCTTGTACCTCTTCAACCGTTACATTTGTGTTGAGTGTCACTGTCAGATCGACCATTGAGACATCCGGTGTCGGTACTCTTATCGCCTGACCGTTCAATTTTCCTGCCAGATTTGGAAGTACTTTAGAGATGGCTTTGGCTGCTCCTGTTGTTGTAGGTACCAGGTTTGTTGCACCTGAACGTCCTTTTCTCGGATCTTTTTTATGTTTGGCATCCAGGATAGGCTGTGAAGAGGTATAAGAGTGTATCGTGGTCATCAATCCTTTCTCTATACCAAATACATCATCCAAGACTTTTGCGACAGGTGCCAGTCCATTGGTGGTACAGCTTGCATTTGAAACGATCGCTTCACCTGCATAATCATCCGCATTGGCCCCAAGTACGAATGTTGCCGTATCATCTTTTGCCGGTGCAGAAAACAGCACTTTCTTCACACCGTTTTCCAAATAAGGCTGTACACTCTCCGCTGTCAAGAACGCGCCTGTACACTCCAGAACAAGATCAGCACCGCAAGAGGCAAAATCAAGCTTGGCAAGATCACGTTCCGCAAAGATCTTTGCTTTCGTTCCACCGATATTCAGATATCCGTCGGCAACCGTGACATCATCACGTCTTCCATGGACAGAGTCATATTTCAGGTTGTATTGAATCATCTCATCAGTCCCCGAAGCATTTACTGCAACAAGTTCAATATCATCTCTATCTGCAATAATACGCGCCACACATCTACCGATTCTTCCAAGTCCGTTAATTGCCACTTTTACAGCCATACTTTACCCTTATGATTATTATGCTAAAATTATGCAATTTTACAGTAAATGAGGTTAGTATTTGGTTAATCATCAAAAGCCTACTATAGCTATCTTTGGAGGGAGTTTTGACCCTCCCCACAAAGGACATCAACTGATCGTTGAAAAAGCTGTAGAGTACTTACAGATCGATCAACTGCTTGTCGTACCTGCTTATCTGAACCCTTTTAAAACATCCACCCTGGCCGATGCCTCTACACGACTTGCATGGTGTCATACACTGTTTGACCCTATAGACCGTGTGAAAGTAGATGATTATGAGATCAAAGAGGGCAAAAGTACGGTAACCTCACAAAGCGTAAAACATTTTAGCCAGAGATACCATGTCAAGTATCTGATCATAGGATCTGACAACCTGTCAACATTAACAAAGTGGCATGCATTTGAATGGCTGAATGAAACAGTGACCTGGGTCATAGCAACACGCGACGATCACCATTTAGAGTTGGATGAACTTAAGCACTGGGAGATTCTTCCTATAGAAGCACCTATAAGTTCAACCCAGATAAGAGAAGAAAAAGATTTACAATTTATTGACGAAAAGATCAGAGGATCTGTCAAACATATATTAGAAGGGCAACACCATATGACAATAGACGAAAGAATAGACAATATCGTAAAAATACTTGATGACAAGAAAGCCGAAGAGATAGAAGTATTTAACCTTGATGATGCGGATTATATAGCAAAACGTGTAGTGATCGCAAACTCACTCAACCCTAAACACACTCTTGCACTTTTTGACCATCTGAAAACGGAGCTCAGAAAACAAGGAGATACATTTCTTGCATCAGATTCGAGTGATGAGTGGTCAGTAGCAGATCTGGGGGATATACTGATCCATATCATGATACCTGAATATAGACAACGCTATTCCCTTGAAACATTCTTAAATGAACTCGTTGAGAATCAAAAAAAACAGGACAGTGATCCTGCATAAAGATCATTGTGCAGAGAGGATTCCCTCGTGCCCTGATCCTGTCAACCACTCCAAAACCAAAAACAATCCTATCGTCACCAGCGGTGAAAAGATCACCCACGCGACATATCTGTCTCTTACAATATAGAGCATCAACCCGCCCCATGAAACGATCATCAACATCATATGCGCCAGGTATAGGGGGAAAACCTGACGTGTGACATTTCCCATAACTGCCAATGCAATGATCACGCCAAACGTCAGAAGCGCTATAAAAAGTTTTTTGAGATTTTTATTCCGATAATATTGAAAAAATATGATGCCCAGTGTAGCAAAGATCACTAATATAATGAGTGCTTTCATCCATACTTCTCCCTTTGAAGAAGCCAAGGCCCTTCAAAATTTTACTAAACGTTGTAGATATTATAACTTGTCGACCGTCTCGATCCCGAGTATATCCAATCCCTGTTTGATCGTCTTGGCTGTCAGATCAGCCAAGAGTAAACGACTCATCTTTGTTGCTTCATCGACACCCTCTTTGAGTATAGGGTTCTGTTCATAGAAACGCATGAACAATGTTGCAAGCTCATAAAGATAGGTGGTGATCTGATTCGGCGCGGCATCCACTGCTGCACGGTTCAGTACATCTTCAAAACGAAGGATCATCGTAGCAAGTCTATGCTCCAATGCATCACCGATGATGATCTCACCTTCCATTGGGCCGTCATACTTTCTTAGGATGCTTTGGATCCTTGCATAGGCATACTGCATATAGAGCGAAGTGTTCCCCTCGAAACTCAACATTTTGTCCCAGTTAAAAATATAATTGGATTCACGGTTGATCGAAAGATCGGCATACTTCACTGCCCCGATGCCTATGGTCTTTGCCAATGCTTCCAACTCTTCTTCCGAATAGGTCTCTTTGTCATTGATCGTCTCTTTTGCTTTTACCACGGCCTCATCAAGCAGTTCAATCAGCTTGACCGTTCCGCCTTCACGTGTCTTAAATGGTTTTCCGTCTTTACCCATCATCGTACCAAAAGCAATATGCTCAAGCTTCACCTCTTCAGGGACAAAGCCGGCCTCTTTTGCCACTCTGAATACCTGTTTAAAGTGTTCACCCTGTCTTGCATCTACCACATAAGCAATACGCTGTGCTCCTAATGTCTTTGCTCTATAACGCAATGCTGCAAGGTCAGTCGTGGCATAAAGGTACCCTCCGTCACCTTTTTGCACGATGACAGGAACTTCCTCACCTTCCAAAAAGACACACTGCGCACCGTCACTCTGTGTCAATAGCCCTTTCGCATCCAGATCACTTATCACACTATGCAGGTCATCATTGTAAAAACTCTCGGCACGGACATCTTCACGTGTCAGGCTGACGCCCAGTTTTTCATAGACTTCTTCACAGTGTCCCAAAGAGATATCGATAAATCTTTGCCAAAGTTCCAAACAGTGACTGTCCCCACTTTGGATCTTGACCACATACTCTCTTGCTTTATCTGCAAACCCTTCATCTTCATCAAAACGTCCTTTGGCATCCTTGTAGAACTGCTCCAGGTCTTTCAGGCTTACCGACCCCTCTTCATGTATCTCTTCAAGGTAGGCAATGAGCATTCCAAACTGTGTCCCCCAGTCCCCGATATGGTTTTGACGAATGACCTCATCTCCTAGATAGGTTAAAAGGTTTGCCAATGTATCACCGATGATCGTTGAACGTAAGTGTCCTACATGCATCTGTTTGGCCATATTCGGACCAGAATAATCTACCACTACCTTGATGGGTGTTTCACGCTCTTCTACCCCAAGCCTGCTGTCTTTACGTGCGACTTCACATTGTGAAGCAAGCCAAAAAGGATTGAGCCACAGGTTAATAAATCCCGGTCCTGCTATCTCTGCTTTTGAGAGTATGCCTGTGAGATCAAGATTTTCTATAATGTGTGTTGCGATCTCTCTTGGATTTTTACCCAATTTTTTAGATAAGGCCATCGCACCGTTAAACTGAAAGTCACCGAATTCAGGTTTGGTTGCTTCTGTTACGCTCATAGGCTCAGCATCTATCCCCGCTTTAGAAAAAGCTTCTTGAATCACGTTATTGATCTGTAGTTTTAATTTCATAGGTTTTCCGTCATAGTTAATATGGAATTGTAGTAGAAAATAGCTTCATAGCTATTTGGAGGAGTGATCATTTCAACACTGAGCCAGAAACTGCTCAGTATCGAACTTAAGCGTTTTCGCTTTTTTTCTCTTCTTTTGAAGCTTCAGCTTTAGGCTCTTCTTTTGAAGCAATCTCTTTAGGTTCTTCTTCATCTTCTTTGATGGCTTTTTTGAAGTCTTTGATACCTCTTCCCATACCTTTAGCAAGATCTGGAATCTTTTTTGCTCCAAAAAGAAGTACAACAATCGCTAATACGATCAATAGTTCCGGCATACTTGGCATACCCATGTTAATCCTTTATATTCGCTACATTGAGCATTAATTTGAATAATTATACTGCAATAAAGTTAATATTACTTTTCACCCAACCATTGTCTTATAAATTTTTCTTCATCATCTGCACTTTGTTTCAATCTAGCGGCCTTCGCCACGATCACAAAACGTTTTGTCGCTTCCTCTACAGTATCATTGATAATGGTAAAATCATACTCACCGACGGCTTTTATCTCACCTTTTGCATTCTCAATGCGTTTCACGATGACAGACTCATCATCGGTTGACCGTGCCCGAAGTCTTGTCTCCAATGCTTGCAATGTCGGTGGTGTAATAAATGCAGAAGTGGTAATGTCATTCATCTTAGCACGTACCAGTCTATGCCCCTGTACATCAATGTCGAATATCACCAATTTTCCCTCATCCAAAGCTTCTCTCACAGGCTTCAGTGATGTACCGTAGTAGTTGCCGTGTACCTCCGCATACTCAAGAAAGTTTCCTGCTTTGATATCTTCTTCAAAACTCTCTTTGGTGACAAAAAAATAATCTTTACCGTCTTCTTCGCCCACCCTTGGAGCACGTGTGGTCGTTGAGATAGAAAAATAATATTCACCTATCTCATCTGATGCTGCGTTGATAATGGTACTTTTCCCCGCACCGCTTGGACCTGAGAGCACTAAAATAGCACCTTTTTGCATTATTGATCATCCTCTAATTGTATTTTGATTTTTGTCTCTTTACCTTTTAAAAGCTTTTTGATCTTCTTAGGCTTCATTTGAGTCAGTGCCGTCATGATCGCTGCTTCAATACGAAAAAGCTCATCTTCGCTCAATCCTGTCTCTTCTTTCTTCTTTTTTATCTTAGAAGATGTCTCATCTCCATCTTCTGGAGCATTGAATGCATCATTGCTCAACTCTTCGACTATTTCATCCTCTTCTACGATCTCTAATCCGTCAGCGATCAACTGCTCTTTGATCACTTTCACTTTACGTGCCGCAACCTCATCATCGCTCAAAGAGATAGTATCTTCACTCTCATCATCCATATCCAACAATGCTTTGATCTTTGCTATTTCATCACTGTCCAGTACTACTGGAAGGTTCACATCTTCTTCTTGTTCCAACATACCTTCAGACGCTTCATCCTCTTCAGACAAAGGAAAAATATCCTCCAAGACCTCATCCTCTACCGCTTCATTTTCTAAAAAGGATGAAACCACAGAGATATCTTCTTCTACTTCACTGTTTTCTTCTGTTTCATCTGGGGCATTCGGCGTGATACTTTCAATGATATTGATGATCTGTGAAGGTAAGAATGGTTTTTTGACACTCTCGTCAAACCCTTTCATAGCTACACCCGCATAAGAGATAAAAACTTTTTTTCTGGCTTTAAGTGTTTCAAGTAAAGCGTGCACATCATCCACATAAGAAGCTTCATCCACAAAAACGATATCATATGCAGCTTTCCCTACTGCATCAGCACTCACTACTTCATCCAGCAGTATATCTTCATCTCTCGTGCAAAGCGCAAGCAATCTTGAAACGACAGGATTGATGTTAATGAGTAAAATGTTCATTGATATAAACTCCCTAAAGTTATAGTCTCATTATAATATAAATCTGGTTAGGGCTTGGTTGTAAAGGGAGGTAAA
>JBNLDB010000018.1:0-12646 GCA_050304115.1 Sulfurovum sp.
GGCGAGTCGTGAAACTGATGCTGGAGCGTCTTGGATATGCTAACAGCGTCATTGTTCCCGATGGCGAAGATGCGGTGGCCGCCGCAATGGATACGGAATACGATGTTGTGCTCATGGATGTCCAGATGCCGGGTATGGATGGACTGGAAGTCTGTAAAGAGGTTGTAGAGAAATATGATATCCCTATTATCATCTCATCCGCACGTTCGGACATCAATGATAAAGTGGAAGGGTTTGCACTGGGTGCTGATGACTATCTCCCTAAACCCTATGACCCCAAAGAGATGTATGCACGTATCACTTCACTGCTTAGACGTTACTCAAAATCAGAGCATGGCAAAGTATCCACGCCTAAAAGTGATTTTGAACTCAAAGGGGACACCATCTATTTTAAAGGAGAAGCACTCGCTCTGACCCCTGCAGAATTTGAAGTCCTCTCTTTGCTGGTAAAACATCAAGGGATCACACAGTCACGTGAACAAATCATCAATACTTCCAGGGCTATGAGCATGGATTCACAAGGAAAAAGTCTAGATGTGATCATCTCAAAGATACGTACAAAACTGGGTGATAATAAACGTATACAGGCTGTGCGCGGTGTGGGATATAAGCTCGTATGATCATCATTACATTAAAGAACGCAAAATGAACAAAGTCCATTCTTCTCTGTTACAAGAAACTTGCCATCAAGGCAACTTTATGTGCAAAAGATTGTTGACACTGGGTCAACTTACGACTCGGCATTTAGTGCCTCGCTTGCACTGCAATTTAGTTGCTCGTCAGCAGTTGGCTCACGCAACTAGCTGCGTTGGAAAGTGTGTATCATGATAATCACTTCATTACGCAGTAAGATAAGGCTCATATTTTCCGTTACCCTGCTTTTGCTGGGTGCACTCTTTATCTTTTCGATCAAATATGATCATGCGATGATAGAAGAGAGAAATATTGCACAGGAACAGGCCATTTCCCATTATCTCTATAGCTATTATCTGAAATATGGGAAGATCGATGAAGCCTACCTTGAAGCACAGAATGTTTCACTCATCACAGACAAAGGGATGGTCGTTCAAATAGAACGTTTCTTCAAAGAGAAAGGTGAAATTAAACGTTATGCCGTTGACACCTTTCATTTAAAGCGTATCATCATCATCAACAATGACCGCTTCAAACTCATACTTGAGAATAAGAACAAACCGCAGTTCCCGATTAAACGTGTACTGATCTTCTCTACTGTCTTTCTTCTTATTATCCTCCTCTATTTATGGATCATGAAAAGTCTGCAACCGCTTTCCACACTCAAAAGCCAGATCAAAACCTTCTCCAAAGGGAACCTGGATATAGAGTGCAAAAGTGATAAAGAAGATGAAATAGCCGAAGTGGCCAATGAATTCGATCATGCCGTCACCATGATACGTGAACTGCTGCATTCGCGTCAACTCTTTTTACGTGCTATCATGCACGAGCTCAAAACACCCATTGCAAAAGGGCGTCTTGTCAGTGAAATGCTTGAGGATGAAAAAAACAAAGCCCGTATGCATAGTATCTTTGAGAGATTGAATCTTCTCATCGATGAATTCGCAAAGATCGAACAGATCACTTCCAAGAACTTCGAACTGACGATCAAACCCTACAAGATGAGCGACTTGCTTGAAGCAAGTGAAGATATGCTCATGATAGAGAACCCAAAACGTCTCATCACAACAAATATTGAAAAAGATTACACTCTGTCGGTTGATTTTGAACTTTTCACGCTCGTCATCAAGAATCTGCTTGATAACGGTATCAAGTACAGTACCGATAAACATATTACCGTGATCATAGATGACAACAGACTTACGATCAGGAACAAAGGCGAAGCGTTACCGGAACCGTTAGAAAATTATTTCAAACCTTTCCATGCCTCTAAAAAAGGTTTTGGGTTTAGGATTGTATATTGTAAAGAGTATTTTGGATATTCATCAAATGGAGTTACACTATCAGCATGAAGATGGAGAAAATATCTTCACGCTGGCATAGCTTATTCAGCGTCGCCTTCATCTTTATGTGAAAGCATGAATGCAAGCTCGAGGGCTTGAGATGCATTCAATCTTGGGTCACATTGTGTATGGTAGCGACTTGCAAGCCCCTCATCCGTAATGGCACAAGAAGTACTCCCTGTACATTCAGTCACATCATTTCCTGTCATCTCCAAGTGAATCCCTGCAGCGACCGTACCCATCTCTTTATGAATAGCCACGAACTGTTCCACTTCAGAGAGTATGTTATCAAAATCTCTGGTTTTGAATCCCGTCGAACTCTTTTCAACATTTCCATGCATAGGATCACAAGACCATACAACATTTTTTCCTTCATCTCTTACACGTTTAAGCAGTTTAGGGAAATACTCTCTGATCTTACTTGCCCCCATACGGACGATAAGGTTCAATCTCCCCTCTTCATTATCTGGGTTCAATGCATCGATAAGCTCGATAAGCTCATCCTCTTCCATCGTTGGTCCAACTTTACAGCCGATTGGATTTTTGATCCCTCTAAAGTACTCGATATGTGCTTCATTAAGATCTCTTGTTCTGTCACCGATCCATAACATATGGGCTGAACAGTCATACCATTCACCTGTTTCCGTGTCTTTTCTGGTCAATGCCTCTTCATAGTTGAGAAGCAGTGCTTCATGCGAAGTATAAAGTGTAGTTTGGTGCAGCTGTGGCATCGTATCACTGTTAAGGCCGCATGCTGCCATAAACTTCATCGCATGGTCGATTTTAGTACTGAGCGCATCATAACGCTTTCCAAGCGGATTGTCTCTAATAAACTCAAGGTTCCATTGGTGTACTTTAGTAAGATCTGCCAAACCGCCTCTTGCAAAAGCACGCACAAGATTCAGTGTGGCTGCAGACTGGTTATAGGCTTTGAGCATATTTTTAGGATTCGGTACCCTTGCTGCTTCAGTAAATTCGATACTGTTGATAATATCCCCACGGTAGCTTGGTAACTTCACACCATCAATCTCTTCAAAATCAGATGATCTCGGTTTCGCGAACTGTCCGGCAATACGCCCTACTTTGACCACCGGTTTACCTGTACCATACATCAGAACCATATTCATCTGAAGCATCAGTCTAAAAAGGTTTTTAATATTCTTCGCATTAAAGTCAGAAAAGCTCTCTGCACAATCTCCACCCTGAAGTAAAAATGCCTCTCCGCGTCCAGCTTTGGCAAGTTTCTCTTTCAAGTCTCTCGCTTCACCTGCAAAGATAAGGGGTGGATAAGAGCTCAATTCTGCTTCTACTTTTTTAAGAAGTTCTTGGTCTTGATATGTTGGTTGTTGCTTTATGGGGAAATCTCTCCAACTGCTTGGTGTCCAACTCATAATATATATCCTTAAAAATAAATTGGATGATTATAGCTAAAAAAAATGAAAAAAAGGAATCAAGTTATTCACAGGAGTGAAAGAGGAGTGAATAACTTCAATTTATATATAGAATAAGATTTACTTTTTTATAACAAAGGTCACAAAATTTGCCCACTGAAAGATGGTTTAATACGCTTAAACCCTGCATCACTGCACATCTGATGCTCTCATTAAAGGCTAAAAGTACTTACGTTACTCATAAATGTGAGAAAGATGTGAATAACTTCACTTTATCATTAGAATAAGATTTACTTTTTTGCAACAAAGGTCACAAAATTTGCCCATTGAAAGACCGTTTCAATACGCTTAAACCCTGCATCCCTACACATCTTAATATTCTCTTTGATGGTGAAAGGGATCAGTACATTCTCCAGCGCTTCGCGCTTTTGTGCGATCTCATATTCACTGTATCCCTGCCCTTTTTTATACTCATAATAGATATCGATGAGCTCCTTGTCAAGCTTTTTATCTTCAAAAACCACTTTCTCAGAAAAAATGAACATCCCATCTTCGTTTAATCCTTGATACAACTTCTTTATAAGTTCAACACGCTGCATAGGACGGATAAATTGCAAGGTATAGTTTGCCACTATGATATCTTCTTCCCGATAGTCATAGGTCAACATATCTGCCAGTTCCAATTCTATATTGGCACCGAAAGCCTGACATTTTTGCTCTGCTCTGTCTAACATGGCTTGAGAATTATCCAAACCTTTGAGCTGCATGTTGACATCCATTTTACTGTGCAGATCCAGTAAGAACTTTGCAGTGGAAGAACCAAGATCAAGTACTTTTAGCCCCTCTTTTTGTTCTGCAAGGATCAAAGAGATGATCAACTTGCGTACCTCATCATAAAAAGGTACCGAACGGCTTAACATATCATCAAAAACAGATGCGACCGCTTCATCGAATTCAAATTTCTTTTCTATAGGCTTATTAAACACTTTATCTTGCATTACTTTTTCTTTACAATTTATTTTTATCATTATATTCAAAGAGTAGTCTAAATCAGTTGAAGCATAAAATTTACTTTCTCATGTTTTTTTATCAAAATCAAAGCTTTTTCTATTAGAATTAGAAACAAGGGATTAGAATTAAAAATATGGAAAAATTAACTATACTTATTGTAGATGATGATAAAACTACTACTTCTATACTTAACCATATGTTATATGGATATACAGATCATATACTCACGGCATCTGATGGTGTAGAGGGACTTGAACTCTATCAGGAACATCAACCGGATATTATCCTATCAGATATCAATATGCCACGCATGAACGGCCTGGAGATGGTTGAGCATATCAGAAAAATAGATGAAAATGTAAAGATAGCCATCTTTACAGACTTTGAGAAACGTGATATTCTTCTTAAAGCGATCGAGCTTGGTGTGAACCAGTTCCTTTCCAAGCCATTTGCCTCTAAAAGTTTTTCCAAAACAATACAAAGCCTTTATGACGATGTCATAGAGAAAAGACATAGCAACAGAGAAATTCAAAGGCAGCAGAATATCCTTCATGCCATCAATGGGATGTCTCATAACTTTCTACAACAATCAGACTGGATGCAAGCGCTCAAAAAAGAGATGCAGAACCTTAAAGAAGCTTCTGACATGTCATGCATATTTATCTACCAGAATGACCGGGAGGAGAACAACCTCTCCGCACAAAAACTTCTCTATATCAACGATAACCCCGAAGCAAAAAGTAAAAAACGTATCCACTACCGTAAACACTATTTTATGCGCTGGAAGAACCAATTAGAGAAAGACCAGTCTATCAATGGAAGCAGAGAGGATTATGACAATTCAAAGAAGAAACTCTTGGACCTCTTTAAGATCAATTCTCTGCTTATCTTACCTATCTTTGTACAAGATACATGGTGGGGATTCCTGGGAATTGGGGATGAACACAAACAGACACTTGAAGCTACCAATGTCGAAATGCTCAGTACCGCTGCATCCATTATCGGTGCAGCTATCAACAACAGAAATAACCTTAAATCACTTGAAATGTCCTCGGCTGTATATGAACATACCATGGATGGGGTTT
Organism: Sulfurovum sp.; assembly: GCA_050304115.1. Classification (GTDB taxonomy): domain Bacteria; phylum Campylobacterota; class Campylobacteria; order Campylobacterales; family Sulfurovaceae; genus Sulfurovum. The sequence continues at coordinate 5,464 of JBNLDB010000018.1, forward strand.
TGATCACAGACAGCCAAAACCATATACTACATGTGAATGATGCATTTGTTGACATTACAGGCTATTCCCTGGAGAATGTCATAGGTAAAGATCCCAAGATCCTCAAGTCCGGTAAACACGATAAACACTTTTACCAAAAAATATGGAACCAATTGTCCATGAACGGATATTGGCAGGGGGAGATCACCAATCGTAAAAAGAATGGTGAGATCTATATTGAGTGGCTTAGTATCAATACGATCAAAAATGCTCAGGGAAAGATCGAAAATTTTATCGGCATCTTTTCCGATGTCACGCACCAGCGAAAAGATGCCCATGACCATGCTTACTTGGCCACCCATGATCCTCTTACTGGGCTTTCCAACCGGCTTTTGTTCAATGACAGACTGGAACATGCGATCAACCATGCAGACAGATTCAATAAATGTATCAGTCTTATCTTCTGTGATCTGGACAATTTTAAACCGATCAATGATACCTTTGGTCATACCATAGGGGATGAGATACTCAAAAGAGTCGCAAGTTCACTGCAAGGGATCCTGAGGAAAGAAGATACCATCTGTCGCTTCGGTGGAGATGAGTTTGTCATCCTTGTTGAAGAGTTACACAGTTTTGAGTATCTGAGCGACATTTTGCGTAGGATCAATGCACTGACACAGACACCTTGTGTCATCGAAGGGAATACGATCTCCATAGGTATGAGTATCGGTGCTTCGATCTACCCGGATGATGGTGCGACACCAGAAGCCTTGATCAAATCTGCAGATACGGCGATGTACAAAGCAAAGAACAGCGGTAAGAATCGTATAGAGTATTCCCAGTCAGACCCTGATCTCTATTGTCTAAAAAAATACACAAACATAGGTGAGGAAGACGTACACTACTCTACATAACCTATGATCAAAGAGAGGATCGGTCACACCTCTCTAAGCCTTTCTTCATGCCAGTCTCTGTTTTGCGACCTTGATATCATCAAAAATCTGTTCTCTCAAGGCATCCAAGGAGTCAAACTTTTGATTCATACGGATAAAGTCTACAAATTCCATTGCAACTTCTCCACTCACCTCTCCGACCTCTTGATCCAAGATATGTGTCTCTACCGCATAGGAGTCATCGGTGGTCACACGATGTCCCAAAAAGCTTACAGAGTCGAACCATTGACCATCAATGCCTGTACGTGTGGCATAGACACCTTCCAATGGGAGTTGATACTCTTTTACAAGCAAATTGATCGTGGGGACCAGCTCTTTTTTACCCAACCCCTGTCCTCGAACCACTCTGCCTTCTATATGATAGGTTCTGCCCAGTAATTGGTTTGCCAGGGTGATCTTTCCCTCACGCAGATACGTTTTGATGATACGAGAGTGTACCGGTGTCTCCCCAAGTGTGACCTGCTCTACTATGCATACCTGTTTATCCGTGAGTGTTTTCATCATCTGCGCATTCCCTGCTTTATCTTTACCAAAATGAAAATCATACCCCACAACGATCGTTTCGAGTGCAGGGAAATCCACTTCTAATCTATGGACAAATGCTTCAGGTGTCAATGACTTTATCTTGTCAAAATGGTAAAAGCAGCATACCTTGGAAGTAAAGAGTGAACGTTTATATCCAGGTGTCAGGTAGCCACTGTTTCTCTCTATGATCACCAATGCATCGACATTATCTATAAGCGCCTGATGTCCAAGATGTATACCGTCAAATGAGCCTATGGCGATACGTTTGATCTGATTTCGTAACGGCAATACTACATCTCCCTCTTGCTAAAATGATACAGGTACTCTTGGTTCCCCTCTTTACCCTGTACTTGAGAGAGTGCCTGGTAGTTAAGTTTCCATCCCAACGCTTCAGCCCGGGCTTCAAACGCCTCTTTGCGTCTGGCTATGGCATCAAGGTCCTGCACGACGCCTCTGCTGTCACGCTTCACATCTTTACCCACTTCAAACTGCGGTTTGTAGAGTATGATGATGTCTGTGCCATTCCGGCTCAGTCTGTCTATATCCTCTATGATCTGCAGGATTGAGATGAACGAAACATCACAGGTGATCAGCTCAAATGCTTCATCACTTTGAAACTCCCGTATATCTGTCTCTTCATGGAGTGAAAGTTTTTCATTGCTGCGCAGTGAGACATGCAACTGGTCTTTACCTACATCTACACAGGAGAGACTTGCCACACCGTTTTCCAGTACGATCTGGGCAAAACCGCCTGTACTGGAACCGATGTCCAAGGCTCTTTTGCCTTTAAAGTCCATAGGATGCTCAGCCAAAAAGTTCTCCAGCTTACGGGCTGCCCGGGAGACATAGAACTTCTCATCTTCAACATCTACAGAGGAATTCTCATCGATCTTTGTCGATGCTTTTGCTACTTTTCCGTCTACTTTTACCTTACCCGCTTTGATCGCATCATTTGCACGATTTCGGCTCTCAAAGTAGCCCTCTTCTACCAAATATTTATCCAGTCTCACAGCATCTGCCTCATCTCTTCTTCTGTGAGTGTTTTCACTCCCAGACTCTCAGCCTTGGTCAACTTGGACCCTGCATCCTCACCATAGACCACATAATCCGTCTTCTTACTGACAGAACCACTCACTTTGGCCCCCAGTGTTTCAAGCATCTCTTTGATGACCCCCCGGCTGACAGACATGGTCCCGGTCAGTACCACTGTTTTGCTTTTGAAAGGATTCTCTTCTGCTTCGACTTTCTCTTCTACCGTAGGTTCTATCACTTCAAAAAGTTTCAAAACAAAATCATGGTTGACCCGCATAAACTCCAGCAGTGAGTTGGCCATCTCCTCACCGATACCATCCAGGGCCACTACAGCATCAAATGTTGCATCTACGATACCCAGTCCAAACTCCAGTGCCAGAGCCTTGCTGGCTACCTCTCCGATATGCTCGATACCCATCGCATTGATCAAACGGTACAGCGGTACACCTTTGGTCTCCTGGATAGCCCCTATAAGATTGTTGATCCGCTTCTCTTTAAAGCCTTCGAGGTGTTCAAGGTCTTCATACTTGATGAAATAGAGATCAAGGATATCTTTGATGATCCCCTCTTTGACCAGCAGTTCAACGATCTTGCTTCCCAACCCGTCGATATTCATACACCCTTTCCTTGCAAAATGGATGATCGAGTTGATCACACGGTCGGGACAGTGAAGGTTCTGACATTTGATCAATGTACCTTCATCAAGCAATTCACTGTGACAGGTAGGACACGCCGTAGGACGCTTTACCTCTACTTCTGAACCGTCCCTGCGATCTTCAAGTACCTTGATGATCTTCGGTATCACATCCCCGCTTCGTATGATGATAACACTGTCACCGATATGGATATCCTTACGCTCGATCTCATCGAAATTGTGGAGTGTAGCACGGCTGACCATCGCACCTTCAATGTTCACAGGTTCGATCTCGGCTACCGGGGTTACCACACCTGTTCTTCCCACCTGCAGTGTGATCGCATTGATCTTGGTAACCTTCTCGACCGCGGGGAACTTATAGGCACACATCCACTTGGGGAACTTCACCGTGTATCCAAGCTCCTCCTGTTTGGCGACCTCATCTACCTTAAGTACCATCCCGTCCATCATCATCGGTATCTCATCACGCTTCTCGATCAACATACGGTAAAAGGCTTCTATCTCATCAATACCCTGACAATCCTGCGCAAACGGCGGCTCTAAAAAGCCCAAAGTATAGACATAGTCCATCTTCTCTGAGAGTTTTCTATGCTCGAGGCTATTTTCACCCAGCCCCCATGGATAAAAAACCAGTCTCCTTTTTGCGGTGATTGAACTGTCAAGCTGCCGTAAACTCCCCGCTGCGGCATTACGCGGATTGGCAAAGAGTGTTTCACCCTCCTGTATACGCTCTTCATTGATCTTTTCAAAATCACTCTTGCGTATTACCACCTCACCACGTATCTCGATACGTCCCTCATAATCGATCGTAAGTGGTACAGAACGTATGGTACGTACATTGTCCGTCACCTCTTCACCGATCACACCATCTCCTCTCGTGATGGCACGTACAAGCTTTCCGCCTTCATACAGCAAGTTCATACTCGCCCCATCGAATTTCGGTTCACAGAAGTACTCGCATGCTCCTATATTCTTCTCTACACGCTCCAGCCACTCTACGACCTCATTGCGGTCAAAGACATCTTCCATACTCCACATACGTTTGATATGCTTCGCCTTGGAAAATTCATCACGTACCACACCCCCGACACGTTTAGTCGGAGAATCTTCTGCCACATCTTCAGGATTCTCTGTTTCATACTCCAAAACTTCATGGTAAAGCGTGTCATACTCTTCATCCGCAGCGACAGGGTTATCTTCGACATAGTAAGCGTGGGCCCATTTTTTAAGGATTTGGATCTTTTCTTGGTATTGTTCGTTTGTCATTGTCTATAGTTTACTTTCTCTTTTTTTCCGTCATGTTTCGGCATGGTATGCAAGATATACACATCCAAAAAAGCTTTTGCCCTCGCAAAATACTCTCTTGCTTTCATCCTGTAGGCAGCCGCTGTTCCCGGTATATCTTTTGCTGTAAAACCTATGGCTTCTTGTCCTTTGGCTTTGGCGATGAACAGTGCTCTTTCAAGGTGAAATTTCTGAGAGACGATTATATAGTCTTTTAGGTCAAAAATCGCTTCAGCCCTCACCACAGAATCAAGGGTTCTTAAGCCAAAAGGATCCATGGTTATATAGCGGCTTGGAATCCCTGCTTTTATCAGATCTTTTTGCATTTTGCTTGTCTCATTATAATACTTGGTACTGTTATCCCCAGAAACCACTATGGCTTTGACTTTTCCTGCCTTAAAGAGATCTACCGCCGCACGGATACGATAGGTATAAAAGTAGTTTTTCCCGCCACCTACCCTATATTTGGCTGTACCCAACACCAAAGCAGCTTTTTTTGCCGGGACTTTCTCAACAGTCCTATAGAGATACGGTTCTGACTGTTTTGAGATAGAGAGATAGATGAAAACCAGGGCTATCGCCATGAGCAATAGGGGGCCTAGAACCCACTTTAGTAGATGTACCACGATTTACAGCATCGCTCTCAAAACTGCCAAAGCCTGTTGATGCTCAGCCACATCATGGCAACGTACGATCGAAGCCCCGTTCTCAACCGCTTTGAGATGGATAGCCAAGGTACCAGGCAAACGCTCTTCAGGAGTAGAAGGACTTATTTTATTGATCATCGATTTTCTGCTTGCTCCTACCAGCACTTCACAGCCAAAGACTTTAAAATGCGCCATGTTCTTGATCAGGGTCATATTATGTTCCAAAGTCTTACCAAAGCCTATCCCTACATCCAGAATGATGTTTTCTCTGGAAAGCCCTAAACCTTCACATTTCGCGATACGCTCTTCAAAAAAATCACTGACTTCCACCATGACATCATCATAGTTCGGGTCTTTTTGCATCGTCTTCGGCGTGCCTTTCATGTGCATGATGCAAAGTCTGGCATCATACTTCACTGCGAGATTGATGATGGCATCATCACTTGCCCCTGTGATATCATTGATAAGTGTAAATCCACTCTTAAGCGCATATTCAACGACTTTCGGAGTATAACTGTCCACAGAAAACGTTGCTTTTTCATACAGTTTTTCAGACTTGATAATGTCACAAACAGGTTTAATACGTGCCAATTCCTCTTCTGCACTGACCTCATCTGCTCCAGGTCGGGAAGATACAGCACCGATATCGATGATCGTTGCACCTTTGTCTATCATCTCTTTGATCTTTCCAATGGCATCTTCCGCTTTGAACCTGCTTCCAGAAAAGAAACTGTCATCATTGGCATTGATCACACCCATGATCTGAGTAGGATAGGTTTTCACAGCAAGGAATTTCTTCAATTCCATAGCAACGGTTTTGAGTCCAAAAGGCTGTGCCAACTCTTTTTTGGAAAGGATCTCCATATGTTTTCGTGTCCCCATAAGAATGCAGTCATAGGTGGGCTTTTCACAAAGTATGACCCCAGCGGGTACAGCCAGCTCTGCACCTATACTAAGGGCATCTTGTTTGAGTATGTTTGCTGCAGGTGTTTTAAGCTCTTTAATAAAAAAACAGAGAAGTTCCATCTTCTTTGCCATAATATCCACACCGCCACTCTCCACATTCAGTGCTTTAAGGGCTGCTTTCTTATCAGCCATGGTTCCAAGTTGATAGATATTCATTCATTCACCCTTATCTAATCACGCAAAGCGTGCTTGTTTCTACGAACGCCCTTGCAAGCGAAGCGATTCGAGAGCAAAAACGATTTTTTTGTTTCCTTTTTTTCTAAAAAAAATGAAAGGACACGATGCCACAGTTCAAATATAAGGCAATTAGAAAAATAGATACAAATATTCTATCGTTTTTTTCTTGCCAGTAGTTTCAAAAGTAAAGTATTAAGTACAAATTGGGGTGGCGATCCCACATCCAATGCGATAAAGGCATTCGAAAAGAGATTTAATGTTTTTTCATCCAGGTTGTACGCCTGTGACACTATAGCCTCTTTACTGATACGTTCTACAAGCGACTTCATCACTTTGGTATCGGTACGTTTATGGGTTTGGACAAATTCATACACCGTAGCCAAAGAGAGTTGGGCAACATCCAACTCCAGTGCTTCCTCTTCCGTAGATGAATCACGTACCGTAATAGGCAAACGTGAACGGATGGTATCCAGGATCGTAGCTTTGTTCGGAGTAATAAGAATAAACTCTTTTTTAGGCGGTGGTTCCTCTATCACTTTTAAAAGTTTGTTCTGTACCACAGGAGAAAATGTTTTGGCAGCAAGGATAATGACAGTGGTCTCATCACTGGCCATATGTGCCTTTTCTATCGCCAGTTTGGCATCTTCGACCAAAAAATTATCCTCTTTGATGATCTTCACAAAACGTTCATTTTGCTGCAGCCCTTCAAGCTGGATCACCGTGTCATCGATATGGCTGCTGATGATCACTTGGCTTACTAATCTCATGACTCTAAGTCTAAGTCCCCGAAAAGTGCTGCTGAGAGTGTGCTGTCAAAGAGTTTGAAGAGCTGTAAAAGTTTAATATCCAGTAAGGCATCCGAACTGCGCAGGGCAAAACTGTCCTGAACCTCTTCATCCATGACCCATAAAAAACTGTTTTCATTTCTGTAAGCGAGTTTCGTGTAAGGGTGGTCTCCCTTACCG